>JALSTL010000164.1 GCA_026983755.1 Melioribacteraceae bacterium
GAAAGTAAGAGTATGATTAAGAACAAAACCAAACAAATACTAAAAAAAATATCATGAGAAAATAAAGTGTACGCAGAAGTTGTATTTCCTTTACCATTTAGAAATTCATTTACTTATTCCATACCGGAAAAATTAGAAGAGCACACTATGCTTGGCGTACGTGTAGTTTGTCCCTTTGGCAAGAGAGTTTTAACCGGCTTTGTAATTAACGTTACCGAAACAACAGAAATAAAAAGCAAAATAAAATCTATACGCGATGTTCTTGACACACAACCTATTTTTAGTAAACAATCGTTAGAATTTTACAAATGGATTGCAGATTATTATTTAAGCTCGCTTGGGGAAGCATTAAAAAACTCAGTTCCGTATGGTTTGGAAGTTGAATCGAAAAAGAAAGTAGTTAGCGATAAAAATTATTGTTTATCTCTATATGCAAAAGAAAAAAAACCTAATAGTACACGAGCCAAATTACTGAAATTACTTTCCGAAAAAGAAACTTATAAAATTTCTTATTTGCAAAAATTGGTAAAAAAGAAAAGTATTCATTCCGTTTTAAAAACTTTGGAAAAACTTGGTGCAATTACAATTATAAATGAAATCGAAAATACAAAGGTTAATGTTAAAAAAAGAAAATATGTTAAACTGAATATTGATATTGATAAAGTTTACGCGCTTTTACCGGAAATTGAACGGAAATCTTCCAAACAAGTTGTAATACTTTTGGAATTGCTTGCTGCAAAAGGTAAAGAAATTCAACAAAGTGAATTATTAAAAAAAACAAAAGCACATCAAAGTTCAATCAATTCACTGGCAAAGAAAGGAATTATAAAAATCTTTCTAAAAGAAATTGAACGCGTTTATAAAGAAACGTATTCCGAAAAAATTCAGGATATTAAACTAACCGAAAAACAAACGGAAATAATATCAACCGTAGAAAGTTTCATTTCCGAAAAAAAATTTCACCCTTTTTTGTTGCACGGTGTAACAGGTAGCGGAAAAACACAAGTCTATATTGAACTAACAAAAATAGCAATAGAACAAAATAGAACGGTTCTGATTTTAGTACCGGAAATTTCATTAACACCGCAAATAACCTCACGGTTTTTCAATAACTTTGCGGAAATTGTAACGGTAATGCATAGCCGTATGTCTCTTGGTGAACGATACGACGCATGGCGTGGAATTATTAACGGGAAATATAAAATTGTAATAGGACCTCGTTCGGCTCTATTTGCTCCGTTGGAAAATATCGGTTTGATTGTTGTTGACGAAGAGCACGACCAAAGTTACAAACAATTCGACCTTATCCCCAAATATAATGCAAGAGATTCTGCAATAGTGAAAGGTAAATTCAACAATGCACCCGTTTTACTTGGCTCTGCAACTCCTTCTCTGGAAAGCATGTTCAATACTAAAACCGGAAAATTTACTTTACTTGAACTTAAAGAAAGAGTTGATAACGCAAAGTTACCTAAAATACGTTTGATTGATATTACGATTGAAAAAAAACGAAAACGCATGGAAGGTGTTTTTTCCAAAATACTTTTGGAAGAAATTGAAAAAAGAATTAAGAAAAAAGAAGGTGTTATTTTACTTCAAAACAGACGCGGCTTTGCTACACAAGTTTACTGCGAAGATTGTGGTGAAATTGATATGTGCAAAGATTGTTCGGTCTCAATGGTTTATCATATTAACAAAAACGTTATGAAATGCCATTATTGCGGAGCTATAAAACCTGTTCCCAAAGCTTGTACAAATTGCGGTTCCCTAT
>JALSTL010000165.1 GCA_026983755.1 Melioribacteraceae bacterium
ATATTTCCATAAGTGTAAATAAGCACCATCATATGTTGCTAAAATCATAAATGCAATCAAGCAAATTACTGACAATAAAAATAATATCTCCATTGTTTTAATTTTAGTTTAAATTGCTGCTAACTCTATTTTCCCCCTTTAGAAATTTATTACTCTTAACTTTTTGCCTTACAATCATTTTTACAAGCATCGGTACAAATATGTTTTTGGGCTTTTGCTTTTAAATCGGTGCAACCAATAGATTTACACTTATCTGTACATGCATGTTTATTGCCCTTGGCTTCTGCTTGTTCGGTTTTTGTTGTTTTACAACCGGAGGTTTTACATTTTCCTTTTAAAACATGTTTTGCCGTCTTTACATTCCCTGTAATACAGCATGCTTTTTTAACATCTTTTTTTACTTGTTCCGCCGTTTGTTCTTGGGCAAAACTTAACGATGCCGAAAAAAACATTAGAAATAAAAATATACTTACAACTTTTAAATAATTTATATTTTTCATTTGAACTCCTTTTTTTGTTTAATTCGTTTTCAATATTGAAATAACTTATTCTTATATCCGAAAAAAAAATATATATAAAACACAGTTTTTATTTTTACATACATTCGGCTAATAAAACAATTTTACTTAACCAACTCCATTTTACCAACTTGAATAAGAACTAAATTTCAGATACAAAATTGGGGGTAATATATTAAATAAATCGGATATTTTATCTTTTTTACAAGTTAATTATTGAATAGATATAATGCAAGTAAAAAATACATATACCGTTATTTTTTCTTAATCAAAATAAATTAAAACAGAAAGAATACCTTAGGAAGTAATAAAATGAAATAATAGAAATAATTCAGTCGGTTAGTTTACATATATGTTTTTTGAGAGATACTTTTCTTGAAACCATTCATTTACCATTTTCTTTAACCGAGATGAAACCGCCTTATTTCTGGTAGCCAAAAGCGAACCTAATCTTATTGTTTTTTTAGTCAAAATTAATTGCAACGATGCTTCTTCGTTTTTATATATTACTTTATAAAAATAATTCTTTCGGCTTTTTATTGGCTCTTCGTAGCTTCTTATACAATTTATTTGTCTCTTTGCCCAATATATAAGTTCTCTTTTGGTAGTTATAGGAATTATAAAATCGTTCCCTTCAAGCGGTGGCGGTGGAAATTTGTTTTCTTTTTCTCTTCTTTTTTTTTCTTTTTTCTTTACGTTTTCCAAAATCTTTTCAAGGTTCCGGAGTGATTTTACCAAGGGTAATTGCACGTTTAAGTTTTTTATGTAATAATCTATCGATTTTAACGTACTGATTTTATCATCATAATTTTTAAGTTCAACAATTTCGTTAATTGCTTTGAAAGATAATAATTTAAGTAGCTTTTGATGCTTAAAAATTAAATTGAAATGTTTAAGGTTTATTTTTTTTTGATGTGAAAGTAGTTTAATTATTTTTTTCTTTTCTTCAATATGCGAATTAAAAAAACTGCGCATCATTTTTAAATTTTCTACACTTACCAAAGCAATATCCAACTTCGATAAAATTTTTACGGTTTGCTTGGTAGGATGGAATCTGGCATATTCTAATATTTGTATTTGTTTATCAAAAATAACATTAGCCGCAAAAAAGATATGACTGGTATAAACGGAATAAGAAGCATTGAATTTTTGTAAATTAACAACTATATATGCCAAAACAGGATTTGTATTAATAAAAGTTTCAAAATTATTCCCAAGATAAATAATGGTTTTAATAATTTCCCAATGCGAATCGGGATAAACTTTTACTGCATCGAAAATATTTGTAGGAATAAGACTAAAGAAAGATGATATTTTTTTCAGTTCATTTTCGGTAAAAATTTTTTTTGGGTTCGAACCGGAATGTTTTTTCTTATCTTCTGTTTTCCGTTCCGGAATTGTTATTGTCTGCTTTTTTAGATTTATTTCGGCAGCAACTTCTACAGAAAAATTAATTTTTGAAGAAACTATAAAAGATTTCCACACGGGATAACCAATTAGGATAAATATAAAATCCGAACCCCGGAAACTGAAAACTATATTTTTCCCATATTGATTTTGAAATTTCTCAAGACGATTAAATTTATCCATTCATTGAAGTAAAAAAATAATACCGTATATAAAAACATATAACTGTTAATATTTAATTATTCAAATTTAATACATCTAACAATTATTTAAAAGAATTTTTCGACTATAATATTATCGAAAATAACAATTTTATAATTTTAATTTTTCACTTTGTAATTTGTTGAATTTATAATTTTTATAATTTTGCTATTATCGGTTAAAGCGGAATCGAAAACTATAAAAGCCGAACCGGTATTATAATCCGCTTTTACGGAATCAACGCCCCTAATAGAATAAACGGTTTGTTCTATAAAGGTCTCGCAACCGTCGCAAGTCATTCCAACTATTTCCAACTTTAAATTTTGCAAATTATTTTTACCCATTCTATTATTAGCAATATTCCTTTGCGGAAATAATTTAGTTGAGTAATACGGAAATGCCATCATCAAGAAAGCAAAAACAGTTACAATACCAAGAAATTTTTTCGATTGCATGAAGGCGGATTTATTTGATTCGTTACATTTACATTCGATTTTCTTTTGCGGTTTTAATTTATTAAACCAAGCAAATGAAAGAACAAAAATAGTGAAAACCATAAAGAACGGTCTGTATGTATCAAGTTGGGAAAATGTCGAAGCAAAGCCTCCTAGTCCCGCAATAAAAGCAACCAAAGGTACTATGCAACATATAGACGAAGCAAAAGCTCCTAATAAACTTAAACCTAAAAGTTTTTTTTCTTTATTAATTTTACTCATGATGTATTTTTCTTTTTTACCGAAAGTTTCTTGTTATTTTATTTAGTGTAAATCCGGCGTTTTCTATTGCTTTGTTAAGCATTTCATAAGTAATTTTCTTTGATTCTGATGCTGTTAAAGTAATAATGCCTTTATGAAAATCAATTTCCAAATTTTTTATTCCTTTTATTTTTTTAATTTCTTTCAAGTCCGTAAGCACAAAAAGGACATGGTAAACCAAAAGCATGAATATATTTTCCTCCCGATTCCGTAAAGACAAATTCACCAAATGTTCTTACACCGCTACCTTCCAAACCCAATAAAATAGGAGAATCCGAAAATACAGGAGGACCTTGTGCAAAAAATTTTCCGGACGACAAAAAAATAAAGAGAAACATTAGTTTACTTTTTCTCATTTGTATATTCTCGGTTTTTGAACGGAATTTGTTGCCGATATTATTTTTTTTACTTCCGACAAACAGCACTTCCCCAAAGGATTTTTTATACTGCACGCACAAAGGTTATCAACTGTTTTTGTTTTTATAAATTTATAAATTTTACTTTCTCCCGTTAACTTAATTTCGTCCGAAATATCTTTTTCGGTAATATCAAAGCAATAACAAATTGTTTTCGAATTATCTTTTTTTTTAATTCCTATTTTTGTTCTTAAATCTTTTTTAAAAAAAACCACTTCAACATTTGAAGAAAAATATACTACATCGCAGTTCGGTTCCATGCATATAAAATATTTCCCTTCTTTCGCCTCTTTTACATGGGGATATTTTAACTGCATAAGTATCGTTTTATAACCGATATGTTTAGCTTTGGTTTTGCAATATGGACAAACATCCGTTTCGTTTGAGCAAATTAATTTTGTATCAATTTTTTTTGAACAACAATCCATTTCAATTCCATTTAGTTTTATTATTGTAAATATAAGTATTGTAGTATGGTACGGAGTCAAGAGAAAAATTTTTTTTACTTTGTTACTGATAATTTATGAAATAATATTTTGATGAAAGTTTAGGTTAGTAAATGAACATTGAATAATGCAAAATAAAATTAAAAACGAAAAGATGTAAAATTAGAAGTAATTTAACCGCTTAGCCGAACTTTGCACAGGGAAAGCCGTAACAAAAATGCCGGTTCGAATAATATGGAAACATTAAACAAAGAATCTTTAAGGTCAAATACTCTTTCATCCCATTGTTTTCGGTAAATAAAACGGTATGAATTTTCAATACACCATAAAAGAGAAAAATATGTATTTTCACCGATATGATTAAAAAAAAGCACGGGGGTGCTTTTTTAAATACGGCTTTAATAACATATCTTCGTTAAATACATGATCTATAAGCCAACTTCTTAAAAATTTTGTTAATTCCGGTGCAATTGTTGTTATTTCTTCGTCGTTGCTTGCTTTGCTTACTTTTAACTCAACGTCACGTAATTCTTTTAAAAGTTGTGTATGATGATGTTTGTGATTTAACCTTTCGGGATAATCTATTTTTCTTTGAATGCTTTCTTCTCTGGAAAAATGTTTTTCTGCATAATCATATAATTGTGCAAACGCTTCGAATAATTGTTCCTTTTGCTCCGGCGAACCCAAACATAATTCAATAGTGTTAATAAATAAGATTAAATACTTATGATCCAAATCGATAATATCATTACCAACACTCATTTCTTTTTGCCATAATAGTGCCATTTTGCTCCTCCATAAAAAGTAAAAATTTTAATAAAATTTGTTATATTAAATATTGCAGGAAAATTTTTCTGTTGCTGAGTTACGAAAATTTATGCTACCAAAATTGTTTAACCATACACATAATATATTTTCGATTATTTTTTGATTTTTTTAATAGGGAAAAAAATGTCGGGCATATTCTTACAATGTAGTTTTTTTAATGAATTTATTATTTATTTTCATTGAAATATTGTAAATAAATAACTAACTTTATTTCTTACTCATCCTTTTGGGGGAAGGGGCGATAAGAAAGAAATCTCACCAAAAGAAAACTTCATTAGTTAGAACTGCCCGACGTAAAATTAAGAACAAAAACATTACCCTTAGTAATGTAATGTATTTCTATAAATTTGTCTATACTAACTATTTAGGGAAATACCCATTACATTTAAGGGGTACTGTGGTTTTACACATTTTTATTCAAAAACAAATCAAAAGGAGGTTGTTATGTTCAAAAAAATGTTATATTTTGTTGTTATTTTAGCTGTTAGCGCAAATTTTTTAAATGCACAAGTTGTAGGCAAATTATTTGATGCAGATTATGCAAATAAAAACTTTGGAGAAGTGAAAAATTTTGTTGAAATTACTAATAGCAATCTTAAAGACTTATTGGAAAAAGCCGGCGATTATATTATGTTTAATATAAATAACGGCACTTTAAGAGCTTTAAACGGAAAACGGGAATCTATTTTAGGAAGCGCAACTTCGAATAGTGAAGTTTTTTATAAAATGAGCACAAGCCAGGTTTATAAATTGATAGAAAAAGGCGGAAAAACAACAACACGGATAGAAATGAGACCAAAAACTTTAACGGTTACCAACGGAAGTTATACATTGGAATTAACTATGCCGTGTCCTCCAAAATGTTAAAAACGGTTGTTTAATGATTTCAATACTAAATTTATTCTATATTATTGCCAGTTCTTTAGCTATAATATCATTGTCTTTTCCGGTAATAACCGATATTATAGCAAGAAGAAAAAAGATACGTTTTTCCGGCGATTTAAAATTATTTGAATTATATAATTTTTTCACTTTGATTATGCAAATACTGGCGGTAATTTTTGCAAAATTATTATTTACTAGTAATTTAATACTTTTCAGAATATATTTACCTTTTCATACGGCTATTTTTACATATTTTTTAGTAAAATGGCGAGGCAATAATAATTATTTGATTTGGAGTGTTGTGTTTTTCTTTATTTCTATAGTTGGAGAATTTTTCTTAGGAAAACACGGCACTCCACCTAATTTTATGATTTGGTTTGATGCTATTGTATTATTGGTTTTATCTTTTAATCTTAATTTATATATCGATAAAAAAAAATTACTTTTAAAAAAAGAAAATAATTATATTTTTACGGGAATTTATCTCTATTCCATAATTACAATAATAGGTATTTCACCTTCTTCAACCGAACTTAGAACTTATGGATTTTTCTTTCAATCTATAGCAATTATTGTTTCCAGTTATTTTTATGCAGGGAGTTTTCAATGCTTATTCCGCTCCAATGGTTAGTTTTGGCATTTTTTATTGTATTGGCAATCGTCTTCTTTTTGGTTTACGAAGCAAATTCAAAATTGCAATGGAAAGAAGAAGTTACAATTTTATCAAACAAAAATAATACGCTGAAAAAGAAATTAAAAAAAGGCAAAAATTTAAATGATGAATATGATCAGATTTTAAATAATCTGAAAAATAAATTAACCGAAAGACAATTTGATGTTTTCCTATTAGCAATTTACGGATTTTCGAGTAAAGAAATTGGAGAAAAACTAAATGTTGCACCTACAACAGTAGATTGGCATATAAAAGATATAAAGGAAAAATTAGGTGTTGAAAAACGTTCTCAGTTTGCCGGAATTTTATTGAACGAATTAAAAATTTCTGTAAAAAACGAAAATGATTTTAAAAAATCAGAAACTTCAGAAAAGTTAAAAGGGAAATAGCAAAACGTTACACCGGAATCGACGTGTAAAAACAAGCTAAAATCATACTTCGACTTCGCTCGGTATGGTTTAACTTTACTTAGTATTATTCGACTGCCTTCAGTATGTTCAACTCCGTTTAATATGATCAATTTTATATAAAAAGTAAATTTATTTTGAGGTTTCACTTAAAATTTTTTAACAATATAATTTTTTTAGATAAATTTTATTTATGCTTTCTTAAGAACAATTTTTTTATGGAATCGATTCTAGCTTTCATTGTTTCAATTTCTTTTTTGTCAATTTCCCTACCAATAAAAAAACCGTCAAAACCGCTACCGGCATTGTTCATACCGGTTAAAGCCGCTCTGTGATTAATATTATTTCCGGTTTCTTTAATTTTTACTGCTTCATCCAAGTTAGTGGAATTTTTTAACTTAAAGGGTAAGGCGGCAATTCCTTGTAAGTGTAGATGCTTCGGTCTTTTTTTAATTTGAGGTTCATGCCGTTTTTTTATATTCTTTTTAGATTCAATTAATACAACATCTTTATCGGTTATTTTATATTCTCCGAAAATTTCTTTAGTACTTGATAACGGAACATTCACATTTCCGCTAATTTCAGTTCTTAATTGAGGGGGAAGACGAAAAGGATTATCTGCACTTTCTTGATGAAAATTAAAGAAGGTAAATAAAACAATAAGTACGGCAAGCAATCCGCCTGCGGGAATTAAAATTTTCCAAACAGCAAAATTTTCTTTTTTTGTTTTTACATTTTCGAAATTACCGTTTTTAATTTTTACCATTAAATTATATTCAAAATTATCTGCGGCTTTTTCTTTAGGTAATTCTTTTAATAATTTTATTATTTGTTCGTATTCATTTTCATTAAAATTGTAACGGTTTTTATTCATACTGCTACCCACTGTAAATATTTTTTAATAATTTTTGAAGATGTTTTCTTCCTCTGTTTATTCTCGATTTAACCGTGCCTATTGATAAATTTGTAACCTCGGCTATTTCTTCGTAAGAAAGTTCTTGAATGTCTCTTAAAATTACAACTTCTCTATAAACCGGCTTTAATTTTTTCAATGCTTTCTCAATAATTCGGGATTTTATTTCGTTATCGGTATATCTATCCGGAGAAATAAAATTTTTATCTTCAATTTGAAAATTTCTTTTTTCTTTATCATCATCGTTGTTATTTAACGAAAGTATAACTCTTCTTTTTCTTCTTTTCAATTCATTGCGGGCTAAGTTACCGGCAATTGTATAAATCCACGTTGAAAATTTGGCAAAAGATTTATAAGAATCTTTATTCAAATAAAACTTTATCATTGTATCTTGAACAATATCCGTACTAATATCTCTTTCACCAAGAAAACGGTAAACATAGTTAGTTAAAGGATCTTTAAATCTTTTTACCAGAATTTCATAAGCTTCCAATGTATTATTATCTTGAAATTCTTTTATTAATTCTTCGTCCGTAAGTTGTTTAAGATTTTCTTTCAACGGTATTTATACTCTTATTTAATTAAAAATGTTTCAAAAAATTATTCTGAAAATATTTTTGCCAGCATAATTGCAGCTAATGTTTTTTCGTTAATATTTGTTGTTTTTAATGTCAAATCCGTTTCAAATAAAACTCTAATTGCATTTATAAGTTTAGCATGATTATTAAAATAAACCGCACTTTTACAATTTGTATAGAAATATTTTGATATATTTATTTCTTTAGCGGCATCCCAATCATTGATATTTTTCTTTCTTAATTCAAAAGAACGCGCGATTACAATTAAAAAATTTGTTACCATTGCTATAATTGCAACCAGAGAACTTCCATGTTCCAAAAGATTATTAATAACTTTCAACGCTTCATTTCGGTTTCCTTTTCCAATAACATTTAACAAATCGAAAATATTATTTTCTTTTGTTGCCGAAGAAAGAGATTTAATAACCTCGGGTGTAATTTGGTTACCGTTTTTTATATAACTTCTGAATTTTTGTAATTGCATTTCTACAAGAGATTTATCTTCACCAACAATTTCAAGCAACATTTTTACACTTTCGGTATCTATTTTAAGATTTAATTTGTCAGCTCTTTTTATTGTCCAATTTTCCAGTTCTCTTCCTTTTAACTCTTTAGCTTCAAAAATAAATTTCTGTTTTAAAAGAGTTTTATAAGGTTCGGATGCTACATTAATTTTAGAATTGTTTACAATAACCAATACAGTTGATTCCGAAGGATTTTGGATATATGAAGTTAAATTTTTTTTATCATTATAGTTTTCAAAATTTTTAACTATTAAAAGTTTTTTTTTGCTACCGAAAGGAAATGCGTAAGCCAAATCCAATAAAGAGTTTATATTAGCTTTTTTTTCTGCAGTAATAATTTCTTTATCGAAATCGGATGTTAAAAACGGAGCAATTTTTTTTTCTATAAGTTTAATAGCTGAATTTATAGTAAAAGAATCTTCTCCGAAAAAAAAATAGACCGGGGCTAAATTTCCGTTATTAAATTCGGAAAGAAAAGAATAAACAGAAGGAACGTTTTCTTTTTTTTTATACATTTATTAAATTATAAACTATTTATGTTTTAATATTTTTAATTAAAATCAATTTGTTTCTATAAAATACATGTCCGCTTAATTCTTATTTCTTTTTTCAATAGTAATATTTTCCATTACAATATTTTTTATCGGAGTATCGAAAGGTTTGGAAGTTTCAACGTTTCCTATGTTAAAAACAACATCAAGTCCGCCAATAACTTTTCCGAAAACGGAATGTTTTCCATTTAACCAAGGAGTAGGAGCCAAAGTTATAAAAAATTGACTTCCGTTGGTTCCGGGTCCGGCATTTGCCATAGATAATATACCGGCAGAGTTATGATTTAATTCCGGATGAAATTCGTCTTCGAAAGGATGCCCGAAATAACTTTCACCTCCTCTTCCTGTTCCCGTAGGATCGCCACCTTGTATCATAAAATCTTTAATTACTCTATGAAATATAATTCCGTTATAATATTTATTAATTGCCAAACCCACAAAATTTTCAACAGTTTTAGGGGCTTTTTCGGGAAATAATTCTATCTCAATTAAGCCGAAATTTGTTTTTATTTTAGCAATTAAAATTTCATTATTTTTCAAGTTTAATAATTCTTTCAATTTAACCTCGGTATAATATTAAATTTTTAAGGTTGAATAATATTTTTCCAAACTAAATACAGTATTGTAACACCGGCAATTATTCTGTAGAACACAAAAATATATGTAGTATTTGTTCTGAGGAATTTGAGTAAAAAACCAATAGTTAAATAACCGCTAATTGCCGAAAAAACCGTAGCAACGGTTAACGTAATAATTCCGGATGAATCAATAAAATTAAGAGCTTCATAAAGTTCAAGTAATCCGCTACCTAAAATTGCAGGCACACTAAGCAAAAATGAAAACCTTGCAGCTGCTTCTCTTTTAAAACCCAGAAACATTCCTGCTGTAATTGTTGTGCCGGAACGAGAGGAACCCGGAATAAGAGCGAACGATTGAGCTATTCCGATCAATAAAGCATCGTACCATTTAATATCTTTAAGTTCTTTTTTAAATTTACCGATTTTTTCCGCCAAAGCTAAAATAACCGCTAGCACAATTAAACTGATTGCAATTACATTTAAACTTTTTGTAAAAGCCCCGTGAATTGCATCTTTAAATCCTAATCCTATTATAACAACCGGAACGGAACCTAGAATAATAAACCAACCCATTTTGGAATTTAACGATTGTTGACTAAATTTTATTTTTTTCACCAAATTATCTTGCAAAAAATCCTTGAGGATATTCCAAAGGTCATTCCAAAAATATATTAGAATGGCTACCAAAGTTCCCAATTGAATTACGGCAATAAAAGCTGTCCATTGTTCCGGATGTTCCGGTTTTACCAATCCCATTAGTTTTCCTACAACCGTTAAATGTCCGGTACTGCTTATTGGTAAAAATTCGGTTAACCCTTGAACTATACCAAGAATAATTGCTTGAAAAATACTCATAATAAATCCTTAAAATTGATAAGATATTCCTAATTTAAGCCCAACACTTAAAGAATTAAAATTAATTAGCTGTTTTTCCTTCGTATGGATTTCTCCGGGTAAATCGTAACGTAATTCACTTGCAATAATAGCATAAAATTTATTACTTAATTTTGTATTACCTTGTGTTTTAAGTAAAAACCCAATACCGGTTGATGAATATTGCACAGGTCCGTAAATGGATTCTTCGGCTTGCAAAAATCTTAATCCGGCACCTGCCCCGAATTTAAATTTGAATCCGTTACCAGGTAAAATATAATAAGCAATTATTGAAGGTTTATGCCTGTAAACACTCAGATTATAATTGCTAAAATTTAAAGGCGAATTAAATGAAAAGATATTAAAATTATATTCTGCGGCAATTTGATAATTTTCTTTTAGGTTAAATCCCAATTCTAAAAAAAAATCCGCCGAACTGTTAAAAGTTTTCAAACTGTTTGTATTATTTGCAAAACCACCATTTAAATAGTCAACTAAATCCGGGTTACTAAAATAAGCAAGACCCATCCCGGCATCCAAATCGAACTGAGCAAATATATTTACAAAACCGGTAAATAAAAACAACAGAATATATTTTCTCATAGTGATTCCGTTTTAGTTCTGAATACGGTTAGAAATTTTGCAACAGGTTTATTCTTTTTTTCTTGAATTTTATTGATTATAAACGTCAAAAATAACGTAGAAAAAATAAACAATACATAAGTTGTAGTATGTGTAAGTATAGCAAATGCACTGCTAATTTCGTTACTGAAATTAAATAATTTTGTTAAAATAAAAATAACAAAAAAATGGTATGTACCTGTTGCTCCGGGAGTTGGTATTATTACCCCGAAAGCACTAATAGTCATAACAATCCAAGCCATTGAGTAATTAACGGGCTGAACTTTTTGCATTCCCAAAACAAAAAACATAATATAAGAAGTTGCACCGTATAACAGCATAATAACAAATGATAGAAATATTATGTAAGTATATTTTCCCACGCCTTTTATGCTTGTAAAACCATCTATTAATAATGTAAAGGTTCTACCCAAAGCATTGGCAATTTTATGTGAAAATTTACCCACAAATTTTAGAATGGCATTATAAAAATGTTCCTGAAATTTAACTAATAAAAATAGAAACACTATCAATCCGAAAATAATTAAAAACCCCAAATACATAGTTGAACGAAGCCAGCTAATTTCGGAATATAAATTGCCGGAATAAATAGAAATACTAATAAGAATAGAAATTCCAAGTACCAATAAATCTATCACTCTTTCAATAACAACGGTACCAACCATAGAAGTTCTGGAAATATCTTCCCACTTACCTAAAAAGAATCCGCGATATAATTCTCCTAACCGTGGTACCACGCAATTAACACCATAGCCAACCATAGTGGCACCAAATAAGTTTAGAAGTGAAATATTGCTTTTTACACTATCTATAATAATTTTCCATCTATATGCTCTGAACAAATGAGAAAGGAACCAAACGAAAAGGAAAAGGATATACCAACCGAAAGAAATATTTTTCAGTATATCGGCAACAATATTAAAATCCGTATTTTTAAATGCGAGATATAAAAATACAGCCATCAATAAAACGGGAAACGAATAACTTAATATTTTTTTTATTCCGGAAATATTTGAATTATCTGAGGTCAATTATTTTTGCATCCGAATTTTTATTGGGCTTAAACAATCCCGGGTTAATGTTATTATCAATTTTTATATTATTAAATTTAAATGCAAAAGAACTTCCGTTATAGTCTTTTACTTCAATTTTATTTACTAAAAAATTATTTGTCAACCATAATTTAACTTCTTTAAAATTTAAATTTTCCTTTTGCGGTTTTAGTGTAATGATCACTTTACCTTCAATTGTTTTTTCTTCGGTTATTTTACATACGGCTGGATAGTTAAAAATATATTCTTTTAACGAAAACGCCAACGGGTCGTTATCCATATTGGAAACAACAATACGGTTTCTTTTTTTATCGTAATTCCAAATTGTAGTTCCATCGGTTATGATTGTATTGTTTTGCAGTTCTATTCTATAATGGTTTTCTTTATTAAAAAAGAATTTACCTTTCAGACTAATTTTATTATTTGAAATTTGAATAAAATCCGCTTGAAGACTTTTAAGTTTAATAAATTCGTTTTGAACTTTTTTAATTGCGGAATTATCCGGTAAAATAAAAATATAAAAAAACAAAATTATGTAATAAGTAATCATTTATAAAGACCTCAAAAGTGATTCCAAAGATTCTTCATTATCAATTAAAACGGTTCTGGCTTTACTGCCTTCCGAGGGTCCAACAATTCCAACTTCTTCCATTTGGTCAACAATACGTGCCGCTCTTCCGTAACCAATTTTTAATCGTCTTTGTAATAACGATGTGGAACCTTGTTGATGTGCCACAACAATTCTGGCGGCTTCTTGGAACATATCATCCATTTCATTTAAGAAATTTTTATTTTGTGAGTTTTTCTTTTCGAATAAAGAAGGAAGCAAATATCTTTTTGAATAACCTTGTTGAGTATAAATGTAGTTTGTAATTTTTTCAACCTCCTCGGTAGAGATAAAAGCATTTTGCATTCTAATAGGTTTGGGAAGCCCGCCGGGTAAGAACAACATATCACCGCGTCCTAGTAATTGTTCGGCTCCGTTGCCATCTAAAATAGTTCTTGAATCTACTTTGGTTGCAACTTGGTAGGCTATTCGTGCCGGGAAATTAGCTTTAATTACACCTGTAATTACATTAACGGAAGGTCTTTGTGTTGCCACAACCATGTGAATTCCAACTGCACGAGCTAATTGAGCAATACGCGAAATAGGAGCTTCCACTTCTTTTCCGGATGTCATCATTAAATCTGCCAATTCATCAATAATAACAACAATATAAGGTAATTTATAATGTTTCATTTCATCCGTGTCTTTTGGTTTTTGTTTGGGATTTGTAACTTTTCTGTTATAATCGACAATGTGTCTAACGCCAACTTTGGCAAGTTTATCATATCTTTTGTCCATTTCAATTTCAAGAGCTTTAAGAACAACCAAAGCATTTTCCGGTGCTGTAATAATTTCTTCGTTAATATCCGGTGATACGGCAAGGAAGTGTTTATTTAGTCTTCTGTAAAAAGAGAGTTCAATTTTTTTCGGATCTATTATAACGAATTTAATTTCTGAAGGATCTTTCGCATAAAGTAAACTTGTAATAAGCATATTAATTCCAACGCTTTTACCGGAACCTGTAGCCCCGGCAATTAAAACGTGTGGCATAGTTGCCAAATCGGTTATATATTTTTCACCTATTATTGTTTTACCCAAAGCAATGGGTAATTCGGCTGTTGAAGACTTTAATCCGGAAAGCACAGAACGTGCACTTACCAAAGCCGGTTTAGCATTCGGTATTTCTACGCCAATAACGCTTTTACCGGGAATGGGTGCAATTATTCTAATACCTTTAGCCGAAAGTGTCATTGCTATATCGTTTTCCAAACTAACAATTTTATTTATTCTAACTTCAGGTGCGGGAACAATTTCGTAGAGCGTTACAACCGGTCCGGGTGTTACCGAAATATCTTCTATATCTATAGAAAAAAGTTTTAATTTTTCTTTTAGTAATTCTGCATTTTGTTTTAATTCGTCTTCCGATATTTTTTGCTTTTCATCTGTTGAAAAAGAGAGTAAATCCAAAGGGGGAGGCGTATAATTTATATTTTCTTCCCAAGGTTCTGGTAAATTTTCGCCACTATCATCAACTGTTCGGTTGTCGTTTTGGTTTTTATATTCATTTTTTTCTTTTTTTATTTTTTCCGCAATAACTTCCGGTTCTACCTGTGATGTTAGTTCAAATTCCGGTTGGTTGGTTTTAATAATCCTAATTTTAGGTTCGGTGGGAATGTTTTCCGTAATTTCGCCGGTTTCTTCTATGGTTTCTTCCAATTTCTTTTTATTTTTTCTTTTCTTCCCAAGTTTTATTAATTTGTCTAAATTAGTTGATGATTTAGGAACAATTTCATTATTTATTTTTATTTTGGCTTCTTTGGTTTTTGCAACTGATGTATTAAGCAGGTTGGTTAAAAATTTTCTAATGGTTTTAAATCTAACATCGAAGGCAACAAATAATATAACAAAAGTAACGGAAATCAATATTATTGTACTTCCCAATACACCGGTCAATCTACCTAAAACGCCACCGAAAAAATCTCCTATATGTCCGGCTAATTCCGGATTATTAACAAAAAAACCGGGGTTAGGCTTTAAGCGTAAAACGCCAAGAAAAGAGGCTACAATAAATCCGCTGAATACAAAAAAATTTGTAAGATATAAAGCTAATTTTTTATCGGCATTTTTAATGATGGTAAAACCCCAAATAAATAGGATAAGGGGAATTACAATAGAACTGTAACCTATTGTTGAAATTATTAAAAATTGGGAAATATATGCTCCGAAAATACCAAGCCAGTTATGTGTGCTTTCGGCTCTGTGAACAAAATCCGGATTGTTACTAAATACATTGAATAAATCCGTAAAAGTAAAATTGAGTTTAGCTTGGTCGTATCGGGAATATGATAAAATACTTAGCATAATTAACGCTGCAGTTACTATAAAAGCAATGCCAATTAATTTTTTCTTTTTTTCTAATGAGATTATAAAAAAATTATCCGTTAATGAATTTTGTTTGGTTCGTTTAGTTTTTGTTTTAGCCATTTTGATAAATTGATTATATTTTTATTTTTCCTTCTAAATATTGTGGTGTAATATTATAAATATTTTCTTTTGCCGCATGTACTATATCGTTATTAAAACCTTTTGCCAATAGAATTTTACCGTGGTCGGTTTCTCCAAGCATTTTTTTTAATCGACGTTTATTTTTAGTGTATAAAATCAAACATGTTTTTGAAGCATCATCCAATTCAACATTTTCTTTTTTCCCCAGAATAAAATTAATAATCATACCCGCACAAACCGAATCTTCCAAACAATACATTCCGTTATTACCGGAGCAAAGTATTTCAAGATTGTTTCCGGTTTTTAGTATTTTATTAGTTGCACTTAATGCGTTATTAAACGAAGCAACAAAAAGGTTATCGGAAAATTTAGCATGTACCAATGCTTTAGAACCGTTGGTTGTAAATAGTATAATTGATTTTCCTTTAACAATTTCCTCTGTGTATTCTAAAGGAGAATTTCCAAGAGTAAATCCGTCTATTTTTTCGGCGTTTCTTTCACCACCTAACAACATTTGATTGCTGCCGGATATTTTCATTGCAAATTTAATGGAGCTAACCGGGATAATTTCTTTAGCACCATTGTACAAAGCTGTTATTATTGTAGTTGTTGCTCTTAATACATCAACAACTACAGTTGTTTTTTTTGCAAAGTATAATTCTTCTACGTTTAACGGTGATAAAAGCGTCCTTATTTTCATAATAATGTTATTTTATTAAACAATCAAATTTTTAATAACAAAATATTTAGAGATTATTTATACAAAAGGTAATTGTGTTATTTTTGCTTTTACCTCTTTATCTCTTATAATTACATTTACGGAATTACCTATTTTTGCATATTCCGTTGCAACATATCCTAATGCAATCGGTTTTTGTAATATCGGGCTTACTGTTCCGCTCGTAATGTTCCCTATTTTTTTACCGTCGGTTGTTATTTCGTAGCCATGTCTCGGAAAAACTTTTTTATCAAAAATTAGTGCCGATAATTTTCTTTTTATTCCTTTTTCCTTTTGTCGCATTAATACTTCTCTTCCTATAAAATCACCTTTTTTTAATTTTGTAATCCATCCCAAACCGGCTTCCAAAGGTGTTGTTGTTTTATCAATATCGTTACCGTAAAGACAAAAACCTTTTTCCAATCTTAAAGTATCTCTGCTGCCTAAGCCGCACGGTACGATGTTAAATTCCTTACCTGCTTCAAAAATTTCATTCCAAAATTTTTCTGCCGTTTCGGTATCTGTTTTAAAATAGATTTCAAATCCCAATTCTCCAGTATAACCGGTTCTTGATATAATTACATTATAACCAAAAAGTTCGGTATTAAAATAATGATAATATTCAACATTAATTTTTTTTCCTATTAAATTTTCAATAACTTTTTGGGAATTAGGACCTTGCACGGCTAATAAAGAATATTGTTCCGATTCATCAATAATATCAACGTTAAAATTATTGTTTTGATTCATCCAGTTAAAATCTTTATCTTTGTTTGCACCGTTAACAACCAACATATATTCCGAATTTGAAATTTTATAGACTAATAAATCGTCAACTATTCCTCCGTTATTATAACACATAGCCGAATATTGAACTTTACCTATTTCCAATTTTGCGGCATTATTAATAGTAATGTATTGAACAAATTCCAAAGCTTTATCACCTTTAATAATAATTTCACCCATGTGCGATACATCAAAAACGCCAACGGATTTTCTAACCGATTTATGTTCCGCAATAATAGATTTATATTGTACGGGCATTTCAAAGCCTGCGAATTCAACTAATTTGGCATTAAGTTTTTTATGAATATTTATAAACTTTGTGTGTTTCATTTATTTCTCTTTTTTATTTAATTTTTTCCAATCCGATAAAAACTTGGTTAATCCGTTCTCGGTAAGCGGATGGTTGAATAATTTTTTTATTACGGCAAAAGGAATTGTGGCAACATCGGCACCAATTTCCGCAGCTTCTACCAGATGCAGCGGATGACGGATACTTGCAACAAGAACTTGTGTAGTAAAATTGTAATTTTTATATATTGTAACAATTTGTTCTATTAGTTGCATTCCAAAGTGGCTAATGTCGTCTAATCTGCCTACAAACGGACTAACATAGGTTGCGCCCGCTTTAGCCGCCAGTATTGCTTGGGATGCGGAAAAGCAGAGTGTTACGTTTGTTTTTATTCCTTCGGAAGATAATGTTTTTACAGCTTTAATACCTTCTGTAATTAAAGGTATTTTAATAACAATATTATCATGTATTTTAGCTAAGTCGTGTGCTTCTTTAATCATAGCTTTGTATTTTGTAGAAACTACTTCGGCACTAATCGGTCCATCAACAATTTTAACAATTTCTTTAAGCAATTCTTTAAAATTACGTCCTTCTTTTGCAACCAACGAAGGATTTGTTGTAACACCATCTAACAAACCCATGGCGGCGGCTTCTTTAATTTCGTTTATGTTAGCCGTATCAATAAAAAATTTCATTACTGTTTTCCTTATTCAAAAGTAATTTATGGAATTTATTATTTTATCATATAAATTTATCATGTAAAAATTTACGATAATTTTTCTCCGGTTTTAAGTGATACAAATTCAAATACTTGAGGGTTTATTTGTTCGCTTTCTTCTAATTTTATTCTCATTAAATATTTAAATTGTAATTTTTTCAGTATTGAAATAAATCCTCTTTTTAAATCTTGCCCAATTGAAGGATGAACTTTTAAGATAAGATTTTTTTCTTTACTTTTCAATTTATATCGTTTTAACCAATTATCGATTTCATGAATAACGGTAGATTTTTTTGTTAATATGCCTGTACCTCCGCAATATGGGCAAGTTTCGTTTATTGATTGTAAAATATTTTGCCTTACTCTTTGTCTTGTAATTTGAGTTAAACCGAAATCCGTCATAGGCAATAAAGCAACTTTAGCTCTATCTTTTCTGAATTCTTTTTTTAGTTCGTCATAAATTTTTTTTCTGTTTTTATCTTCAGCCAAGTCAATAAAATCAACAACAATTAAACCGCCTATATCTCTTAATCTTAATTGTCTAACAATTTCACGAGCCGCTTCCAAATCGGTTTTTAACGAATTTAATTCTTGTTCTTTTTTTGCCGCATATCTTCCGCTGTTTACATCAATAACCGTCATGGCTTCGGTATGTTCAATAACAATATGTCCACCGTTAGGTATTGGTACTCTTCTGCCTAAAAGAGTTTTAATTTGTTTATCGATATTGAAAGTATCGAAAATAGGAACATTTGATTTGTAATAATTGATTTTATCTGCTAATTCCGGTTGAACTAACAATACGTATTCTCGTATTTCTTTATAAACGTTTTTCGAATCGATAAAAACATTTGATATATCCGGTGTGAATAAATCTCTTATAACACTGGATGTGGTAGTAAGATCGGCATGTATTAAAGCAGGAGGAGAAGTACTTTTTACTTTTTCTTGAATTTGACTCCAATTTTTTACCAGATATTTCAAATCACTTTCCAAAGCACTTTCCGCTTGTTCTTTGGCGGCGGTTCTAATTATAATTCCACAGTTTTCCGGAATAATTCCTTTTGCAAGATTTTTCAATCTTTTTCTTTCTTTAAAATCGTTTATTTTTCTTGATATGCCAATTTTGTTATCGAAAGGAATTAATACGCAAAATCTTCCGGGAATAGATAACGAGGAGGTTATACGAACACCTTTGTTAGCAACCGGTTCTTTAATAATTTGGACGAGAATTTCTTGGCCTTTGTGAAGACGTGGTATTTTATTTTCGGTTTTATTTTTATTAGAATCTTTTTTCCGACGAAAATTTTCTTGCGGTTCTATGTCTATTTCCGAATCTTCTTCCGTAAGAACAGTTTGAAAATCTTGAAAAGAATCTCCAATATCGGAAAAATGAAGGAAAGCATCATGTTTAAGACCAATATCTACAAAAGCCGCTCTAATTCCCGGAAGCACTCTGGCAACTTTACCCAAGTAAATATTGCCAACCATTCTTCTTTTTTCGGGATGTTCAATAAAAAAATCAACAAGTTTGCCGTCTTCTGTAATTGCAACTCTTACCTGAGAGGCAGACGAGTTAATAATAATATCTTTCTGCATAATAAACTCTTTTACTAAAAAGTTCTTTTGAAGCCTACAGAAGAAACATTGATAGAATTATGTTCAATTTGTTAAGAGATATTATTTTATTCTTTCACCAAATTTATAGAACCCAAGTTAATTATAACAAATTTTTTCTTCTTTTTCGGCTAACCAAAAGAGAACTTTATTTTTAAATTTTTTGTTAATTGATTCAAAGTTTTCTTCAGGGTATTTGCCAGTTTGTAAATTTTCCGAATGTTTAATAACAACTTCTTTTATTTCCGGAAAACTTGATGCACGTAAAAGTTGTTTTATTAAACACCAAATACCGTTGTAATTTTTATAGTACCAAATTATATTTTTTTTTGCTCTATCAAAATTTTTGTTAAATCCCTGTTCTTGTTCCAACAGGTTAATATGTTTAATTACCGTTTCGAATAATTCTTGTTTAGACGGTTTATAAGAAATACCTTTTTTCTTAAGATTGAATTCTTTAAAAATAAACGGATTACCCAATGCACCGCGTGCAATAAGAACACCGTCGCAATTAGTTTTTTCAATCATATTAAAAGCATCGTCGGCAGAAAATATAGAACCGTTACCAAAAACTTTAATTCCAACTGTTTCTTTTACTTTGGCAATCCATTCCAAATCCGGTTCGGTATAATAATTATCTTTTTTGGTTCTGGCATGCAATAATATTGCCGATGCTCCGTTATCTTCTATAATTTTAGCCGTTTCCAAAACATTAATTTTATCTCCAAATCCAAGCCGCATTTTAACAGTAATAGGCACATTTTTACTATTGCTTACCATACTTTTTATCAATTTACCCAATAATTCCGGCTGCGAAAGTAAGTATGCACCCATTTTATTTTTTATAACTTTTGTTACAGGGCAACCGCTGTTAAGATCAATAACACCAACCTTTAATTTAACCAGTTCTTTTACTGCCGCAACTAAAATTTCGCTATTATTACCCAACAGTTGAACTCCTACGGGAGTTTCGTCTTTGGAGAATGTTAAAAGTTTTAATGTATTAAAATCACCTTTGGCAATTCCTTCTGCGCTTACCATTTGCGTATATGTTAAACCCGCTCCATATTCTTTTGCAATTTTTCTAAATGCGAAATCGGTTATTTCCGCCATTGGAGAAAGAATTGCATTACTTTTAATTTCAAGGTTACCAATTTGCACAAGCTAATACTTATAAAATAATTGAACATATTTAATTATAACGAAATTATCAATAAAATTAAATTTTTAACTATTTAATTCTTTATCATTATTGTTTTTTTTATCTTCGGTTTTATTTTCTTTTTCTTTTAACAGCACTTTTCTGGATAAATTATATTTACCGTTTTCCATTTTTGTAAGTTTTACTCTTACCATATCTCCTTCTTTCAGTACGTCTTCAACTTTGTTTACTCTGTTAAGCTCAATTTGAGATATGTGTAATAAACCTTGTTGGTTTGGTAAAAATTCTACAAACGCTCCGAAGTCCATTATTTTAATAACTTTAGCATTATAAACTTTACCCAGCTCCGGTTCGGCAACAAGGCCTAATATTTTATCTTTGGTTTTTTGAACATTGTCTTTCAGTTGTCCGGAAATAAAAACACGACCGTCTTCTTCGATGCTAATATCAACACCAAATTCTTTTTGCATTCCTTGAATTATTTTTCCGCCCGGTCCAATAACAGCACCAATTTTATCGGGATTTATTTGTGTAGTAAGTTGTTTAGGTGCATATTTGGATAGTTCGGGTTTAGGTTTTGGCAAAATATCATTCATTATTTTCAATATTTCCAGTCTTCCTTCTTTTGCCTGATGTAAGGCATTTTCCATAATTTCAAGAGAAAGACCTTGAATTTTTATATCCATTTGAATTGCGGTAATACCGTTTGCAGAACCGGCTACTTTGAAATCCATATCACCTAAATGATCTTCATTGCCGGAAATATCCGTTAGTATGGAATATTTATCACCTTCGGTAATTAAGCCCATTGCAATACCGGCAATTGCACATTTAACAGGAACACCGCCATCCATAAGAGCTAAAGAACCTGCACAAACCGTAGCCATAGAAGATGAACCGTTAGATTCCATTATGTCGGAATGAACCCGAATTGAATACGGAAAAATATCTTCGCTTGGAATTATAAATTTGAGTGCACGTTCCGCCAAATTTCCGTGCCCAATTTCTCTTCTGCTTGTAAACCCGATACGTCCAACTTCTCCAACGCTGTAGGGAGGGAAGTTATAATGTAAAATAAAACGTTTTTTATATTCTTCGTCTAATCCGTCTATTATTTGTTCGTCGGATTTTGTTCCTAGTGTTAATGTTGTTAAGCTTTGTGTTTCACCTCTTGTAAATAAAGCGGAGCCGTGTGTTCTGGCTAATAATCCGTGCTCAATTGAAATAGGTCGTATTTGTTTGGTTGTACGTCCGTCTAATCTTTTACCGCCTTCGAGTATTTGTTTACGCATAAGTTCTTTTTCAATATCGTGTAATATTCCTTTTATAAGTAATTCTTGTTCTTCGTATTTTTCCGCTAAGGTTTCCAAAACATAATTGTTAAGTTCGTTATTTTTTTCCGCTCTTTCTTCTTTACCAAGCGAAGTATTAACCAATTCCGCATATTTATCATAAGCCAATTCATAAACATCTTTTTTCAGTTGTTCGTCAATTTCAATTTCTTCTACATTAAGTTTTTCTTTTCCGCATTCTTTTCGCAAATCTTTTTGAATTTGTACCAATTTTTTTATTTCGGTATGTGCGGCTTTTAATGCACTTAGCAATTCTTGTTCGTTAATTTCTTCGGCTTCGCCTTCTACCATTACAATAGAGCTTTCCGTTCCGGCAATGGTTAATTCCATATCCGAAAGAGCTATTTGTTCTTTTGTGGGGTTAACAATATATTTATTATCATTTCTTGCAACTCTAACTTCTCCGATTGGTTCTAAAAACGGTATATCCGAAATTGTAAGGGCGGCAGATGCTCCGATTGCCGCCAGAACGTCCGGGTCATATTCTCCGTCGTATGAATATACTTGAGCTACAATTTGTGTTTCGTTTTTAAATGCTTTGGGAAATAAAGGTCGTATTGGTCTATCTATTAACCTTGCCGAAAGTATTTCTTTTTCGGTTGGTTTTCCTTCCCGTTTGAAAAAGCCGCCTGGATATTTTCCGGCGGCAAAAGCTTTTTCTCTGTATTCGACGGATAAGGGGAAAAAATCTATTCCTTCTTTTGCTTCTTTAGACATTGTTGCGGAAACGAAAACCATTGTTTCTCCGCAGGTAACCATAACAGCGGCGTTGGATTGTTTAGCATATCTTCCGTATTCTATTTTAATTGTTTTACCGTCAATTTCAATTTCTTTTGTATAAATCATTAATATAACCTCTTATTTTCTAATATTTAATTCTTTTATTATTGTTCTGTATCTTTCTATATCTTTTCTTTTCATATAGTCCAACAGTCTTCTTCTTTTACCAACCATTTGCATTAAACCTCTTCTGGATGCATGGTCTTTTTTGTGATTTGTAAAATGTTCTCTTAGGTCGTTTATTCTTGCGGTTAATATTGCCACTTGTACTTCCGCTTTACCGCTGTTTTTTTCGTTACCTCCGAATTTTTTTATTAGTTCTTGTTTCATTTCTTTTGTAACCGACATTTTTTACTCCTTTGTTTATTGTACAATATAACCCCAGAATGTTAACCGGAGTTAATTATTTAAAATTTGTTTTACTTTTGCAATATCGTTTTTAATTTGTTCAATTAGTTTTTCTTTTGTTTGAAATTTTTTTTCGTCCCGTAATCTTTTAATAAATTCAACACAAATTTTTTCTCCGTAAATATTATTGTTAAATTCAAGTATGTAAACTTCGGCAATAGGTTTTGTTCTGTTGTTAAATGTTGGTCTAACACCAATGTTTAAAACTCCGAAATGTTTTTGATTTTGAAGCAATACTTTTACTAAATATACTCCGTTTTTCGGAAGCAATTTATTTTTTTCATCTACTTGAATATTTGCCGTTGGAAATCCCAAAGTTCTACCTCGTTTGGAACCTTTGATAACGGAACCGCAAATTTTATAGTTTCTGCCCAACATTGAATTAGCTAATTCAGTATTTCCTTGCAATAAAGCATTTCTAATTTTTGTACTACTAATGATAATGTTATTTATTTTCTGTGGTTCAACAATTGTAATACCAACATTATTTTTTTTAGCTAATTGCAACAAACTTGTTTTATTTCCTTCTCTGTTTTTCCCGAATTTATGGTCATAACCAATTATTACATGTTTTGCATTGTTGTTTTTGAAAATTATTTTTTCAATAAATTCTTGATATGATTTTTGTGCAAATTCTTTTGTAAAATTTATTACAAACAGCTTATCAATTCCAAGTTCATTAATTAGATCTTTTTTTTCTTCCAGAGTTGTAAGCAAAAAAACTTTAGATTCATTGTTTATTACGTTTCTCGGATGCGGTAAAAATGTAACAACAACACTTTTACAATTTAATTTTTTAGCTTTTTGTTTCAGTTTTTTAATTATTGTTTTATGTCCCAAATGAACACCGTCGAAAGTACCGATGGTAACAACACTATTTTCGGCTTTTTCTTTATTATTATCTTTATCGAAAACAACTTTTATCATAAATTAATAATCTATTTTTCTATTGTTAAACTAATGATACTTTTTCTTCAAGTTCTTTAATTGTAAAAGCATCTTCCACATTATATTTACCGATTTTAGTTCTTCTAAGTTTGGTAAGATAAGCTCCGCAATTTAACTTCGAACCGAAATCATCGGCAATAACTCTTATGTATGTACCTTTTGAGCATTGTATTTTGAAATAAATATGCGGTAGTTGAATTTTATTTATTTCAAATTTGTAAATATTAACCGTTCTCGGTTCTCTTTTAATTTCAATACCTTTTCTTGCATACTTATAAAGAGCTTTACCTTTATGTTTTAAGGCGGAATACATCGGAGGAATTTGTTTTATTTCTCCTAAAAATGTTTTCCTAATTTTTTCTATTTCATTTTCCGTAACTTTCGAATAATCTTTAATTTCTACCGGTTCGGTTTCGGCATCCATAGAAGGAGTTTTTTTACCGAGTGTAATAATACCGGTATAAGTTTTAGGCATATTTTGATATTTAAATATTTCTTTTGTTTTTTTCCCGGTGGCAATTATAAGTAAACCGGTAGCTGCCGGATCCAAAGTGCCGGCATGTCCTACTTTTTTAATATTAAATATCTTTCGTATTTTGCTAACAACATTAAATGAAGTTTGACCTTTATTTTTATCAATTAAAATAACAGTGCCTTCGGAAATATTCGAGAATAAATTATCATCATTTTTTTTGATTATCATTTTTAATATTCTCAAATATTTTATCAATTTTTTCTATATAATCATAAGTATCGTCAATAAAAAAAATCAGTTCCGGAGTAGTTCTCAAATTTATTTTATGTGCCAATTCCATTCTTATCATTCCCTTTGTTTCTTCAATCTTGTTTAACGCATCTTCTCTTTTATCTTTAGGATAAACCGATATATAAATTTTAGCAATTTTAAGATCTGCCGTTATATCAACATTTGTTATAGTAATTAAGCCGAGTTCGGGATTTCTTATTTTTTCCAAAAATATTTCGCCTAATGTTTCTCTAATTAAGCTGGCAACTTTTTTTTGACGAACAGACATTATATTTCCAATTTCTTTTTGGTTGAAGTTATTTCATAAGCTTCAATTACATCACCTTCTTTGATATCATTAAAGTTGGCAATGTTTAGTCCGCATTCGTAACCGGCATCCACTTCTTTTACGTCATCTTTAAATCGTTTAAGAGAAGCTAATTGTCCTTCGTAAATAACAACACCGTTTCTGAACAGTCTGATTTTATGATTACGAGAAATTTTTCCGTCTTGTACATAACAACCCGCAACGGTACCTACTTTGGGAACTTTGAAAATATTTCTTACTTCTACGGTTGCAACAAGTTTTTCACCTAGAACGGGAGCAAGCATACCTTCTAAGGCAGATTTAATTTCGCTAACAACGTCATAAATAATATTATACAATCTGATATCCACTTTTTCTTTTTCGGCTAATTTACGAGCACTAAGATGTGGTCTTACATGAAACCCTACAATTATAGCTCCGGAGGCTGCCGCTAATATTACGTCGCTTTCCGAAATAGCTCCAACACCTTTATGAATTACCTGCACTCTAACTTCATCGTTAGATAGTTTCATAAGTGAATCTGATAATGCACCTACGGAACCGTCCACATCGCCTTTTACAATTACCGGTAAATCTTTAATCTCACCTTTCCCTATTCTGCTGGCAATTTCGTCCAAAGTAATCATGTGAACTTGTCTTTGTGTTTGTTCTCTATGTAACTGTTTACGTTTGGTAGCAATTTCTCTGGCTTCTCTTTCGGAATTTACTACAACAAAGTTATCTCCTGCTTCGGGCGCACCTTCAAAACCTAATACAAGAACAGGTGTTGAAGGTACGGCTTGAGCTATTTTTTTATTTCTTTCGTTAAACATTGCTCTAACTTTACCTTGGAAATTTCCGGCAACAAATGGATCTCCTGTTTTTAATGTACCTTTTTGTATTAAGATTGTAGAAGTAATTCCACGTCCTTTATCCAGTTGTGTTTCAATTACCACACCACGGGCTTTTCTGTTATAGTTGGCTTTTAATTCTAATAATTCGGCCTCCAATAATATTTTTTCCAACAGTGAGTTTACGCCTTTTCCGGTTTTAGCGGAAATTTCCACACTTTGGTATTTCCCGCCCCATTCTTCAACTAACACATTGCGGTCTGCCAATTGTTGCCTTATCTTATCGCTGTTGGCTCCCGGTTTATCTATTTTATTTATTGCAATAATTATGGGTACACCTGCAGCAAGTGAATGATTAAGTGCTTCAACTGTTTGTGGCATCACTGCATCGTCTGCGGCAATTATTAAAACAACAATATCGGTAACGCTGGCGCCTCGGGCTCTCATTGCAGTAAAAGCTTCGTGCCCGGGAGTATCCAAAAATGTTATTAAACTACCATCTTCTAATTTAACTTGGTAAGCACCGATATGTTGTGTAATGCCCCCGGATTCTCCGGCAACAACATTTTCTTTTCTAATGTAATCCAACAAAGATGTTTTTCCGTGATCTACATGACCCATTATTGTAACTATAGGTGGGCGTGCTTGGAGTGTTTCTTCCGGATCTTCGGTATCTTGTAAAGCTTCTGCAGTATATTCTTCTTGAAACTCTACTTGAAAACCGAAATCTTCGGCTATTATTGAAATTGTATCTACATCCAATCTTTGATTTATTGAAACCATTAAGCCAAGCCCCATACATTTTGAAATAACTTCGCTAACTGAAACGCCCATTAAATTAGCAAGTTCATTTACTGCAATAAATTCCGTTACTTTTATTTTTGTATTTTTTTCAATTTGTTTTTGTTCTTGAATTATTTCTTGAATTTCTTTTTTCTCTTTTCTTTTCTTTTTTCTTACCGAAGCTCTTCCGGCAAAACCGGTATCCGAACCCAATAAGGTTCTTCTAATGGCTTCATCAACTTCTTTTTTATCTATACGGAATATTTTGCCTTTTTTTCTTTTCTTGGGTTTTATTGTTTCTTCACTTATTTCAATTGCTCTTTTTTTATTTTTTGCTTTTAATACTTTTTTCTTTTTCTTTCCGGTTGTAGGAAGCGATTGTGTATCTAGTTCTTTTTTGCTTTCATTTTGTTTTGCCGTTTTATTTGTAGTTTTCTCTTTTTTATCAAGATCAATTTTACCAACAACTTTCAATCCTTTCTTCTTACGTATTTTAAGTTCCGTTTCGGTTTTATAAGTTTCCGTTCCATCGGATTTACTTTCGGTAATTTCTCCATTTTTTTCTTTTGTTTCCGTTTCTTTATCAGCCTCAATAGCCGCCGGAGTTTCTTGTTCTTTGGATGTTTCTTGTTCGTTGGTTATTTGCTCATCGAAAGGTTGTTTTGCAGCGATATTTTCTTCTGCTATTTCTGTCTCGGTTTTATCTTCTTCTTTAACTTTTTCGGTTACATTGGTTGTGTTTGCTTCGGGTTCGGAGGTTTCTTTTCCGATACTTTTTTGGAAGTCTGATATTTTCTTGTAATGTTTTTGAGATTTTTCAATATCTTTTTTAAAGTGAATGTTTATTGCCTCTATCATCTCATCGGTTAGAGGAGACATTACGGATTTCACATTATAGTTGTTATTTTTTAAGAATTCAACAATGGATTCCGTAGGAAGATTATACATTGCCGCAAATTTGTAAATTCTTATTTTTTTATTTTTTTTAACATCCGTCATAGTTTAGTTACCGTTATAATTTATTCTTCTTCAAATTGGTTTTTAATAATTTCAAATATTTCTTCGGCTTTACCATCATCAAAGTCTTTAATTTCTTTTAACTTTTCCAATCCGTTGGATAATACTTCAACTGCAGTATCGTATCTATTGTTAATAAGAATATCAACAACATCGGAGCCTAATTCTTCTTTGAGATTTACAAGTTCAATATCTTCTTCGTATTCTTCAAATTGTTTTTCTTCACGAATAATATCTATATTATATTTTGTTAATTTTTCGGCAAGTTTTATATTAATACCGTTTCTTCCAACAAGTAATGAAATTTGATCGTTATCTGCAAATACTATACAAGTTTTTTCTTCTTCGTTTATTTCAATCTGTTTTATTTTAGCCGGAGATAATGCTCGTTGGATATACACAACCGGATCTTCGGCATAATTTATAACATCAATATTTTCGTTGTTTAATTCTCTAACAATTGCATGAATTCTTACGCCTTTCATTCCAACGCAAGCGCCAACGGCATCAATTCTCGGATCGTTAGATTCTACCGATACTTTGGCTCTTTCACCCGGCTCTCTGGCAATATCTTTAATTTCAATTATACCGTCAAATATTTCGGGTATTTCCATTTCAAATAATCGTTTTAAAAACAGATTATCCGTTCTGGATATAACAATCATGGGTCCGTTTGGTGTTTTTTTTATTTCTTTTATAACGGCTCTAATTGTATCGCCTTTTCGGTATCTTTCCATTTTTATTTGCTCGTTTCTCGGCAAAACAAGTTCGTGTTTGTTATGGTTAACAAGAATATCATTTCTTCTTATTTGATAAATATCACCTACAATAATTTCGCCAATCATTTCGGCATATTCTTTTTGTATAATTTCTTTTTCAACTTCTCTTATTCTTTGGTTTAAACTTTGTCTGGCAAGATTAATTTGTCTTCTTCCGAATGAAGTCAATTCTATTTTTTCAATATAATCGTCGCCTATTTCAAGTTCTTCGTCGTTTCCTTTTTGTTCAACTTCTTCGATGCTAATTTGCGTTTTCGGGTTTTCTACTTCTTCTACTATCTCTCTTTCCAAAAATATTTCAATATCGCCCTTATCCATATTAACAACAACTTCAAATTTTGCATCTTGTCCGTATTGTTTTTTTACAAGAACTCCAAAGACTTCCTCTATAATTCCACCGAGTACGTCTTTATCCAGCCCTTTTTCTTTTACCATGTAGGAAAACGATTCAACTATTGAACTATTCATTCTATTAAGCCTCCATTGTCAAAAGCTAAATTTTACTTTTGCTTTTTTTAATTTAGAATAATCTATTTTCAATTTTTCTTTTTTATAAATAAAAGTTAATTTATTGTTCGAAATATCTATCAGTTTTGCTTCTATGCTTTTTATTTTATCTTTGTTAACGTAAGAAATTTTAAATTCTCGATTAATATGTTTATAAAATTGTTCCAAATATTTTAACGGCTTATCAATTCCCGGAGATGATACCACCAATTTATAATCTTTACTTAAGTATTCCGTTTTTTCTAATTCCGCTTTAATTTGTTTACTAACTTCGGCACAAATATTTGTAGTAATACCTTTGTAGTTATCTATAAAAATTTCAAAGTACGGCTTGTTTTTTGAACCTTTAATTACTATATCAACAAGAAGAAGTTTATTTTTTGCAATAATTTTTTCAACAATTGAATTGATTATTTCCATTAGTTTATAAATTACGAATAATTACATATAGTTTTGTTAAAAAGCGATTTATAAATTACATTCCTTTAAAGTCAAAACCAATGTAGCCGTACATATTTTGTTTAGTTTTATTTTAAAAACAATCTTCTAAAAATTTCATTATTTTATACAAACAAAAATCGCCCTTACGGGCGAAAAAAGAATACTTAATTTACTATTTTATACTGTTAATATCAATAAATTAAGTTTTTGATATAATATTTTTTATTAAATTTTTTTGTAAACAGAATAATAATTACTTTTATATTGTTAAGAAAAACAAAGTGACCGGAAAGAGCCGAGGAATATTTTTACCAACTTTTTAATCTCAACTTTTTAGTTTCTCCTTTCGGTTATGTTAATTATTTTTTTGGAAAAAAAAGTTAATGTTAAGCCTCTGATAACCATAAAAATTGTTAAAGCCAACCAAAGCGAATGATTATCCAAAACATCTTTAGTAAAATAATAAATTGGCAAAAAGAAAATAAGAGTACTTACAATCATTGAAATAAGCATTTCCCTTGTTGCGGTGGCGCCAATATAAATTCCATCCCAAATAAAACTTATGCTGTTTATAACCGGAGCAACAACTATCCAAATCATAAAACCTAATGCCATTTCTATTACTTTGCTTTGATTAGTATATAAGCTAAGAATTTCTTTGCTTAAAATAAAATAAACAAAACTTAAAATTATTCCCATACTAATTCCCCAGGCGAAAGAATTTTTAATTACTTTTTTCAAGTTAATTTTATCTTTAGCACCTGTATATCTGCCTACTAAACTTTCGGCGGCAAAGGCAAATCCATCTACTCCGTAAGAAATTATTAACCAAAGCTGTAATAAAATAAAATTTGCAGCTAATATATTGTTGTTAAATTCGGCAGATTTAGCCGTAAAAAAGGAAATTGTAAAAATCAGTAAAAGTGTTCTTAAAAAAATATCGGTATTTATCCGGAAAAATTTTTTTATTTTTTCTTTATTTAAAATTTCTTGCATTTTTAATTTTGTTAAAAAATTTTTATAATGTTTTCTAAGCAGTAAAACGGTAACGACTATGCCCAAATATTGAGCAACTACCGTTCCCAAGGCTACTCCGTCAACATTCATATTAAGTAAGTAAACAAATATTAGGTTGAAAATAATATTGACAATATTTACAAACAAGGATATATAAAGCGGAAATTTGGAATTTTGCACACCTAAAAACCAACCTTGAAATGCATATAGAGACAATGTTGCGGGAGCGGCAAAAATTCTAATATCAAAATATTTTTTTGCTAAGGTTTCCACATTGGTACTTCCGTTAATCAAATTAAAACTTATAAACTCGATAGGATATTGAAACAATATTAATACAAAACCGATAGTAACCGAAATAAGAAGGGAACGAAATAAAATTGAAGATATTTCGGAATCATTATTTCTTCCGAAAGCTTGTGCGGTTATTCCGGTTGTTCCCATTCTTAAAAATCCGAACCCCCAATAAATAAAATTAAATATCATGGACCCAAGAGCAATTGCACCAAGATAAACGGATAAAGTTAAGTGCCCCATTACCGCAGTATCAACGGAACTTAACAAAGGAACGCTAAGATTACCAAGTATATTTGGGATGGCAAGTTTTAATATTTTTTTATTCAAAATAATCGGAATTAATTGTTAAAAAGAGTTCCTGTTTATTTAACGAAAAAATTTTTTACGGAATCTTTTTATTAGCTGTTAGAACAAGAATTAAAAGTTATTTATCCGAATAAATTTTTTGTGCTTTTTCAGCGGCAGTAACAATTCCTTTAATCATAGAAGAACTAAAACCGTTGTGTTCCATTTGATTTAAGCCGGAGATTGTAATTCCTTGTGGAGTTGTTACTTTATCAATTTCACGTTCCGGATGTTTTCCTTCTTTAAGCAACATAGAAGCGGCACCTTTGGCAGTTTGAGCTGCCATAATCAAAGCTTCGTTTGCATGAAACCCAATTTCAATTCCACCTTGCGATGCGGCACGAACAGCTCTTAAAAAAAATGCGGTTCCACAAGCACACAATGCGGTTGCAGCTCCCATTAAATCTTCATTTATTTGAATGGTTTTTCCAACGGAATTGAAAATACTTTCGGCTATTTCTATAGCACTATTGTCTTCTTCATTTGCGGCAATGCATGTCATAGATTCTCTAATGGCTATTGCGGTATTTGGCATTACTCTAACAACGGGAACTTCATTGCCCAAATATTTTTTTATTTGCTTCACGGATGCACCGGAAACTACGGATAAAATAATATGTTTTTTCGGATTTATTACAGGTTTTATATCTTCCAAAACAACATCAAGTTGTTGCGGTGTAACGGCAATAATGATTACCGCAGATTTATTGACGGCGGTTTTATTTTCGGTTGTTGTTAAAAAACCTTTTTTAATAAATTTTTCCAAACTTTTGGATTTTCGTTTTGTAAGAATTATATTCTTAGAAGAATATTTTTCAGACTCTACCAAACCGTTGGCTATTGCCGAACCGATATTTCCACATCCGATAATTGCAATATTTTTTTTACTTATTTTCATTTTCCTTTAATATTTAATTTTAATATATTATTTGATATTGAACCAATTGTTATTATTCCAGATAACATGTTTTTATACCTTTAATTTTTCACCTTCCGATTTTGCAATTGTAACCGCCGCAGTTGTATCGCTCCACACATTAACTGTTGTTCTACACATATCCAAAATTCTATCAACGGGAAGTATTAAAGCAATACCTTCCAAAGGTAAACCAACGGCGGATAAAATTATTGTCATCATTACCAAACCCGCCATAGGAACGGCGGCGGCACCAATTGAGGCAAGCAAAGCGGTAATAACAATAATAAACTGGTTAAAAATATTTAAATGTATTCCATAAGCTTGAGCAATAAACATTACGGCAACACCTTCGTAAAGTGCCGTTCCATCCATATTTATTGTTGCACCAAGTGGCAAAGTAAAACTGGTTATTTTATTCGACACTCCGCAATTCTGTTCTACCGCTTCCAAAGTATATGGCAAAGTTGCATTGGAAGACGATGTGGAAAATGCCGTTAACAAAGGACCTGTTAATGCTTTGAAATGTTTTTTGGGTTCCACTTTTGCAACAAATTTTAAAATTAACGGTAAAACCAAAACGGCATGTATTGCAAGTGCTAATATTACGGTTAACATGTAAAGCCCCAAACTTTCGAAAGTTGCAAGCGGATTATCTTGTGAAGCCATTAGTTTTGCTACCAAAGCGAAAACACCTAAAGGGGTAAATTTGATGATGAACATTGTTATTTTCATCATAACGTCAAAACCGGCATCAAAAATATTTTTTAATAGCTCTCCTTTTTCTTTTTTTATACGTGTAATAAAATATCCGAACAGCATGGAAAAAAAGATTATCGAAAGCATTTTACCGGAAGCCATTGCACTAAAAATATTAGTTGGAATAATTCCCAATAAAGTATCCGTAAAAGAATTACTTTTTTTCCCAAACTCTTTAACGGATTCTACCAAATTAATTTCCGCCCCGACACCGGGCTTTATTAAATTAACAAAAAGCAACCCTACAATAATTGCAAGCATACTTGTTACAACATAATATGCAAAAGTTTTTGTAAATAATCTTCCGAAATTTCCACTTGAACCGATGTTTGCAACACCCGTAATAATGGAAGTTAAAATCAACGGAACGATAATCATTTTAAGCGCTTGAATAAATAAATTACCCAGCCACGCTATATAATGAACCGAACTTTTAAATGTCAATCCGTAAATTATGCCCAATATCAAACCTATAAATATTTGCCAATGCAATGCCGGTTTTTTCATATTTTTTTCACCATTATTATCAAATAGTATTTTAATTCTAACTGTTTAATAAATATACTAAATTCGCATTGTATAAAAAAAATGTTTGTAAGAAACATCAATTTTTAAATATATCTCTATTTAATAATTCATACACCTATTTCCCAAGCACAAAAATAGAATTTCAAATTTTAGAAAGCTATATATTCTTTTTTTCAATCTTCTCATTACAATAAATTACAAAACTAAAATTTTACCTTAACTATTAAGTCTTGAAGAATAATTTCGAATATAACTTTATGAAATCTAAATTTATAATATCATTAAAGTTTAAACTAACGGTAATTATTTCCATACTTGTTGCCGCTATATCATTGTTTGTTTACTTTTATTTCCCTCAAAAATTCAAAGAGGAAAGACTTAAAAGTCTTAAAGAAAAGGCCGAAGCGGTAGCTAAAATTGCTGCATACGGAGTTTCAACCGGCAATTATTTCGACAAAAAAGCCAACAAGTTAATAGAAACCGACGAAGAAATAGAAACATTGCTGAAAAATGAAGCTATAAGATATGTTGTTATTAAAGAAGGTGATTCAGTTTTTTATGAATATAATATTTTTACCGCAATTCTAAATAATTATAATAACTTAAAAGCCATTCCCATTTCGGAAAAATGGAAAATATTAAAAGTAAACGCACCTATAATAATAAACAATGAAAAAGCAGGAGATATTTTTATAGGATATTCTCTTAAACAAGTTTACGAAAAAATTGCAGAACTTAAACACAGTATTACAATAGTTAGTATTATCATATTTATTTTCGGAACAATTCTCGTATATATTGTCGGTTTATTTTTTACTCGTCCTCTTACACAAATGGTACAAACGGTTAAAAAAATTAGTGCGGGAGATTTAACACAAAGAGCGCCGGTAATTTCTAACGACGAGGTAGGCTATTTGGCTTTTTCTTTTAATAACATGGTTAAAAGAATTCAGGAAACAAATCTGGAATTGGAACATGTAAATGCCGAACTAGAAAACAGAGTAAAAGAGAGAACCCTTGAATTGGAAAAAGCATTGGATACATTGCAAAAAGAAAACCGAGAGAAAGAAATTGCACAGCAAAAAATTAAAAATTCATTAAAAGAAAAAGAAGTTTTGCTAAAAGAAATTCATCATAGAGTAAAAAATAATTTACAAATAGTTTCCAGTTTGTTCTTTTTCCAATCAAAAACAATTACAGATCCGCAAACTTTGGAAATGTTTAGAGACGGTCAAAACAGAGTTAAATCCATGGCGTTGATTCACGAAAAACTTTATCAATCCGGCGATTTGGCTAATATAGATTTTAGAGAGTATGTAAAAAAACTGGCAACATTTCTTTTTCAATCTTACGGTGTTGATCAAAGTAAAATTAAGTTTAAAAATAATGTTTCCAACATTCAGTTGAGTGTCGATCAAGCTGTACCGTGCGGACTTATTATAAACGAATTGATTTCCAATTCATTAAAACACGGTTTTAAGGAAAAAGATTTCGGCACAATTGAAATTGAGATGGGACATGACGAAAATAACGACCTGGTAATGAAAGTAAAAGACAACGGAAAAGGAATACCCGAAAATATTGACATAGGAAAAATAGACTCTTTAGGACTCCGATTGGTCAACAACTTAACACTTCAATTAAACGGTAAAGTAGAATTTTTAAATCAAAACGGAACTTTGGTAAAGGTTACGTTTCAAGATACCAGATACAGAATGGCCGGTTAATAATGGGAAAAATTAAAAGTAAAATACTTATTGTAGAAGACGAAGTAATTATCGCGATGGAAATTGCCGACAGACTCGGTTCTATGGGCTACGAAGTTCTACGTATTGTTGCAAACGGTAATGATGCTATCAATGTAGCATTACAAGAAAAACCGGATCTAATACTTATGGATATAATGATTCAAGGAGATATAGACGGTATTGAAACGGCAACCAAAATAAAAAGTGTTAGTAATATTCCGGTTATATATTTAACAGCTAATGCAGACGAAGCAACGTTGCAAAGAGCAAAAGTATCCGATGCCTTTGGATATTTGATAAAACCATTTGAAGAAAGAGAATTAAGTACAACAATTGAAATGGCTTTGTATAAACATAAAATGGAAGCAAAATTAAAAGCCAACGAAGAACAATTCCGCAGTATATTTGAAAATTCTACAATAGGAATTTACAGAATGGATATTGAAGGGAATATTCTTCTTGCCAATCACGAAGTTTTAAAGATACTTGACTGTAATTCATTAGAGGATTTGGGAAATAAAAAAGCTTACGATTTTATGGTTGGAGGTTTTGATTCACTTAAAGAAATGTTCGAATATATTCAAAAGAAAGGCAGTATCAAAAACTACAAAGTTAACGTAAAACGTAAGAACGGCAATAAAATTCCCATTCACGTTAGCGGCAGTTTTGTAAAAGACCAAAACGGCATCCGAAGAATTGACGGAACAATTGAAGATATATCTCTTCAACAGAAATATCAAAAAGAACTTGTTAAAGCCAAAGAAAAAGCAGAAGAATCCGACAGATTGAAATCGGAATTTTTAGCCGGTATGTCTCACGAAATAAGAACACCTATCAATACTATAATGAGTTATATTTCCCTTCTTAAAGATGAACTTACAAATCAAAATAATTCCGAATATGACGAAATTTTTAATGCTATTGAAGTTGGAAGTTTACGATTGACACGTACGGTAGATTCTATCTTAAATATGGCCCAATTTCAAGCAGGCACTTTTGAAGTATTCAAGCTTAAAATTGATATTGTTGACGACATCTTACATAATCTTTACCAAGAATTTAAAAACACAGCTTCACAAAGAGGTATTGAATTGAAATTCACAAACTTGGCGGAAAAAACAAAAATTTTAGGCGATAAATATTCTTTGTCTCAATTGTTTGCCAATTTAATTGATAACGCATTAAAATATACCAAAGAAGGTTATGTGCAAATTAAAATTTATCACGACGAAGAAGGAGCTTTATGTGTTGATATTATTGATACGGGAATCGGTATTTCAGATAGTTTCTTGCCTACACTTTTTAAGCCCTTTTCACAAGAAGAACAAGGTTATTCAAGAAAATTCGACGGCAACGGATTGGGCTTGGCTCTTGTAAAAAAATATTGTGAAATCAATGATGCGTTAATTCACGTTGTAAGTAAAAAAAATCAAGGTTCAAAGTTTACTATTAAATTCGCAAATACCAATAAAAATAACGCTTACCAAAGTAAAGTACTAAACACAGACGAAATCTCTTTTTTATAATTATCCGTATAGTCAATATCTTTTTTAACATTTTTTATCATTCTAAAATTTCCGTTTGTTATTCGTTTTTTAAGGTCAATATCTAAAAAGTATTCCGATTAAATAAATTTACGATTCAAGACAAATATTTGCTCTGCAAAAAAAGTTTATTCGAACTGTATTTTAAGAATGATATGGTTTACGGAAAAATTATTTATAACTTTTAAGTATGAATAAAAAAACAAATAGCGGTAAAAAAAATATTGTACAAACATTAAAAAAAACATGGAAGTCATTTAGTTTTTCTCTTCC
>JALSTL010000166.1 GCA_026983755.1 Melioribacteraceae bacterium
TAAAACCTACGGACAGTATGCTGGAAATGAAAGCCGATATGGCCGGAAGTGCAACCGTATTCGGTGTTATGCAAGCAGCCGAAAAATTAAAATTACCTTACGAAATAATTGCTATTGTTCCGGCAGTTGAAAATGCAATCGGCGGAAATTCTTACAGACCCGGAGATATTATTTCCACAGCTTCCGGCAAAACCATTGAAGTAAAAAATACGGATGCCGAAGGCAGAATAGTTTTGGCTGATGCTCTTGAGTATGCATCCAAACAAAAGCCGGATGAAATTATTGATTTTGCTACGTTAACCGGAGCCGCAGTTGTTGCACTGGGCGAATTTACTGCCGCTATATTTTCTAAAAATGATAATATGGCAAACAATTTGTTTAATGCTGGACAAAAAACATTTGAACGTGTTTGGCGTATGCCTTTCTGGGACGAATATAATAAACTTCTTGATAGTAAAATTGCAGATGTAAGTAATTTAGGTCCGCGTTGGGGCGGAGCAATTACGGCAGGTAAATTTTTAGAACATTTTGTTGATGAAAAAATTCCGTGGACTCACGTAGATTTAGCCGGACCGGCAATGAAAAACGATTTGACAAATTACACAAAAAATTATTGTACCGGTTTTGGCGTAAGACTGATTATTGATTATTTGGAAAACAATTAGTTTTATATTCCAATAACGATAAAATCTTTTTTATATTATTGTTGTTTTCCTTTGTATAAAGTTTTTATGCCGAATGACAAAGATAAATAAATAAAAATTTTTAATTAGTTTGATCGAATCTTTAAATTTTTATTTTCAAAATTTTATTTATTAAAGTAACGGCTTATTACAATCAATAAAATTCTTTACACATTGAACAGATAAATACCGAGTGATTTTATTTTAGTAAACATGCATAGTTTATTCAACAAAATATTACGCTTCAAAAATCTTTCCGTCTTGCATTTTAATAACTCTATCTGCTAAATTTACAAGTTCGGGATTGTGAGTAACAATTAGAAGAGTAATATTAAATTTGTTTTTCAATTCAATAAAAAGATTATGAATCATTTCACTGTTTTTTGAATCGAGGTTACCAGTGGGTTCGTCCGCAAAAATTATTTTAGGATTATTAATTAAAGCTCTGGCAATGGCAACACGTTGTTGTTCACCGCCGGAAAGTTCTGCCGGTTTATGATTGAAACGTTCATTCAACCCAACAACAGATAAAAGTTCACGGCTTTTTTCCAAAGCAACTTTTTGGGAAGTACCGTTTATCATTTGTGCAATTGCAACATTTTCCGCTGCTGTAAATTCCGGCAACAGATGATGAAATTGATAAACAAACCCGATTGATCTATTTCTGAACTTTGCAATTTCATCTTCATTCATACTAAAAATATTCTTATTATCAATAATTACTTCACCGCTATCGGGCGTATCCAAACCGCTTAGAATATGTAATAGCGTACTTTTACCGGTGCCCGAAGCTCCGACTATAACGGTAATTTCATGAGAATTGATTGATAGTGAGATATTATTTAATACCGTAAGTTTAATATCCTTTCCGCGAGGAAAAGATTTATAAATATTTTTTGCCGTTAGAATTTTCATTTTAATTATTTTATTTTTAGACTATCCATTTACAATTATTTAACATTTTTTTATTGAAAGTAGCATTATTCAGCCGATTCGGTAATTTAACCTTTATACTTTTTATATTATTATTCCCATTTTATGGCATCAATTACATCTGTTCTTAAAGCTTTTTTTGCCGGATATTTAGATGCCAGAAAAGTTAAAAGGAATGACATTACCGAAACGGCAATAATATCTGTAAATTTTATTTGTACAGGTAAATAATCAATTACAAATTTAGTAGCATCCAAAGAGTAAATATTAAAATTAATTTGTAAAAAACAGACAAACAATCCGAAAACAATTCCCGTTACCGTACCTATTATACCAATTAAAATACCTTCGAACATAAATATTTTTTTTACGGCACTTTTTGTTGCACCCATAGAACGCAAAATTCCTATATCCTTTTTTTTAACCAAAACCGTCATAGTTAACGAACTTAAAATATTAAAAGCCGCAACTGCAATAATTAAAGAAAGTAAAAAATATGCCGCCCATCTTTCTACCAGCATTACCGTATAAAGAGCTTTGTGTAAATCGTACCAAGTATATACTTTAAATTCAGATGATTTAAATTTATTGATAATTTCCTGTTTGAAATTATTTGAGTTGTTTATGTTTTTAAGTACTATTTCCAAACCGGAAACTTTTTTGCCCATTTCAAAAAGTTGTTGTGCCGCTTTTAACGATGTGAAAGAATAATTTGTTGAATATTCTTTATTTGTAATTTCATAAATACCCGAAACTATTAAAGGTTTTGTGCCCGGTATAGACATTCTTGTAACCGTTTTTTTTATTTGTATAGCCGAAGTTGCAAAAAGTGTATCTCCAATTTTACAAGAAAGACGCATGGCTATTGGCAAACTTAAAATAATTTTATCAAAGCCATCGGATTTTGTTAAATCGAAAGAACCGAAAGTAATTTTATTTTTAATTCTTTTTGTGCTTTCTTTACTTTCGGGTGGAATTCCTTTAAGCTTAAGTATTTCCGTTGCTTTGTTTTTTATTAAAATAACTTTTCCTTCGGCAAATGCCGAATAAGATTTAATTTCCGGCGAGCTGTCTAAAAATTTTTTCATTTCGTTAAAATCGGAAGGTTGGTTGGAAGTATTGATTACACGGATATGAGGATCGAAATTTATTAGTATGGAAGTTACCAAACTTCCGAAACCGTTTAATACCGATAATACAATTATTAATGCGGCCACTCCAATTGTTACACCAATGGTGGATAAAAGGGAAATAATTGTTATGAAGTTTAATTTCCGTTTAGTGTGTAAATATCTTTTTGCTATAAAATATTCAAACATAATTCAATTAAATTTTATTGCTGTTATAGGCTGTATTTTTGATGCTATATAGCTTGGTAACAAAGATGTAATTAAACATAAAATTAATGCCAGCAAAGAAATAACAATGTAAATTTTAAAATCAATGGAAACCGGTACGCTTGAAAGAAAATAAATTTGTTCAGGTAAAGGAATAATTTTATACGTCTTTTGTAACAAACTTAAAATATATGAAATTAAATTACCCAGTGTTATTCCGATTAAAGCCAAGTATAATCCTTGCAGAACAAATATTTTAATAATTTGAGAATTACTTGCTCCCAAAGTTTTCAATATTCCAATTGATTCTGTTTTTTGAATAATTAACATTAATAAAGCACCTACAATATTGAAAACGGCAACTATAATTATTAAACCCAAAATTATGGGAATAGGTTGCTTTTGTAATTCAAGCCAAGTAAAAATTTGCCTATTTAAATCTTTGTAAGTTCTAACATGAAAAGGATAGGGTAGAAGTTTACTTAAAACTTGTTTGATGCTGTCAATTTTATTAATATCGGAAATATTTATATTGTAACCGGAAACTTCATCGTTAAATTCAAAAAAATTTTCTGCAATTTGAAAATTACAATAAGCATGCAAATCATCATATTCGGACATTCCGCTTTCGTAAATTCCAGTTATCTTAAATTGTTCAATAATAGGCATGTTCGAAAACGAAGGAGGTTCATTATTATTCAATGCCAAAACCATAAGTTTATTGCCTAATTTTACATTAAGTTTATCGGCAAGTTTTCTTCCAATAATAATTCCGAACTTATTTTTACCAAGTTTATAATTTCCTTCAACAATAATCTTTTTTAACAATTTAACCGTAGCTATGGAATCTATACCTTGTAAAATAACACCTTCGGCATTATTCTTTTGAGTAAGAATAACTTTTTTTTCTATGTATGGAGAAATATCGGTTAATAATCCGTTTAACTTTTTTCTTATTTTTTTTTCACTTAAATATCTGTCGGGTAAAATCTTTTGACTGAATCCGCTGATGTTTATATGTGCATTGAAATTTATAATATTTTCACTAATTTTTTTTTCAAAACCGTTTAAGATGGAAATTGCCATTATTAATACCGTAACTCCTAATACAATACCGGCAATTGTAATAACGGAAATAAGTGAAAGAAATTTACCGCTCCCTTTGGACTTAATATATCTGTTGGTAATAAATAGAGGAAATTTCATTAAAAAATTTTTTAGTGAATAAATTATAGTAATACAAATATAGCTAAAATGTGCATATAAATTTTATAAAAGAAAATAATTCATATTCGGAGATAAATCGGTTATGAAAAAAAATATTGTTTGATTACCAAAGACAAATAAAATGAAAATTAAAAATTTATGAGAAAAACAATAACAAAAGTTCCAAGGCTTTAGCATAATCTTTAAATAAAATTTTGGTTATTTCAAATAATAAATTCGGTATTAAAAATGTTAACGAAAAATTGACTTTGTAAATATAAAATTTTAGTTTTGAATCTTAATTTTTTTGTTCATAGTTAATTTGAAATAAAAGATACGAGCTTAAAAACAATGGCGGGGCGTAGCGTAGTCCGGTTAGCGCGCCTGCTTTGGGAGCAGGAGGTCGCAGGTTCAAATCCTGCCGCCCCGACACATACAAAATTCGTGGAAATTTTGTATATTTAATAACAAGGCATGCGCCCGTAGCTCAATTGGATAGAGCAACAGCCTTCTAAGCTGTAGGTTAGTGGTTCGAGTCCACTCGGGCGTACTGATCTTATTAAAGCATAGATGGTGGGCGTAGCTCAGTTGGTTAGAGCGTCTGGTTGTGACCCAGAAGGTCATGGGTTCAAGTCCCATCGTTCACCCTTTTAAGTTTTGTTCGGCCCCATCGTCTAACGGTTAGGACCTCGCCCTTTCACGGCGGTAATAGGGGTTCAAATCCCCTTGGGGTCACTTTACATAAAGCCTTAAATTATTTTTAAGGCTTTTTTATTTTAAATGAATTTTCCGAAATTTATGTAAATTTATTATAAAAATACTTTAATCATTTAAAAGTGTTATGAATTATACCGATTATCCAAAAATTTTAGCTCTGGAAAATACTTATACAACGGAAAAGAGAAAAAACATTTTATTTCCGACTATAAAGTTTTACTTAACTTTAGGAAAAATTTTTGTAGGTGCCAATTTAAAAACAAAAAAAAATATTTATAACAGATTCAATTGGGTTGGCACTTCTCTGGAAGTATTTGAAGCATTGGAAAATATCGGTATAAAATTTAAAATCAACGGAATGAAAAATTTGCAACTTGTTGATGGTCCAGTTGTATTTGTTTCAAACCATATGAGTATGCTCGAAACATTAATTTTACCTGCAATGATACAACCGATAAAACCGCTGGTATTTGTTACAAAAAAACAATTATCAAAAACACCGTTATTTGGTCCTATCAATAAATACCGTCATCCGATAGAAGTTGGCAGAGAAAATGCACGAGAAGACTTAAAAACCGTTTTGGAAACGGGAGCACGTAGAATTAAAGAAGGTCGTTCCGTATTAATATTTCCGCAGAAAACAAGAACAAAGTATTTTGACCCTTCAGGTTTTAATACGCTTGGTGAAAAACTTGCAAAGAGGAATAATATTCCGGTAATACCAATTGCTTTGGTTACAGATGCTTGGGAAAACGGAAAAATTATTAAAGATTTCGGAAAAATAAATACTCGAAAAACGTGCTATTTTGCTTTCGGGAAACCTATGGAAATTACCGGTAACGGCAGTTTGCAGCACAAGAAAATTTTGGAATTTATTTCGGATAAATTTACCGAATGGAACAGAAAAGATTTAATAATAGACAAATAATTTTAAATAGAATTATAAAATGGAAATAATAAAGCCGAAAAAATTGTTGAAAGGAGATGTTATAGGTATTATATCGCCGGCTTCCGCTTCAAAAGAGTTAAATAAAATAGAACAAGGTGTCAACTATTTGGAAAAACTCGGCTATAGAGTAAAAATAGGGGAGCACGTTGGAAGGGAGCATGGTTATCTTGCCGGTTCGGATGATGAAAGACTTTCCGATTTACATTCAATGTTTAACGATAAAGATGTAAAAGCAATTTTTTGTGTTCGCGGAGGTTATGGCTCCGGCAGATTATTAAATAAAATTAATTATGCTTTAATAAAAAAAAATCCTAAAATTTTTGTCGGCTATAGCGATATAACGGCTCTGCATCTGAGTATATTCAAAAAAACGGGCTTAATTACTTTTGCCGGTCCAATGCTAACTGTAGATTTTGCCGGAAAGGTTAACAAATTTGCAGAGGAAATTTTTTGGAGAATTTTAACTTCTTCAAAAAAAATTGGTAAATTACATAATCCCCGGAATGAAAAGTTTCTTATTTTGAATTCCGGTAAATCGGAAGGTAAAATTCTTGGCGGAAATTTGACGGTTTTAACTTCTCTTGTCGGCACAAAATTTTTCCCTTCTTTTCGGAATGCTATTTTATTGTTGGAAGAGATTGCCGAAGTTCCTTATAAAATAGATAGGTTTTTTAATCAATTAAAATTAGCGGGTATATTTAATCAAATTAATGGTATAGTTTTAGGTAAATTTATTGATTGTGTTGAAAATGATAAAACGAAAATTACATTAAACCTTAGCCAAGTAATTGAAGATTATTTTTCAGAACTGAATGTACCGGTGATGTATAATTTTAGTCATGGACATATTAAAAAAAATATTACAATTCCGATAGGGTTGAATTGTAAAATAAATACTTCAAAAGGTTTTATTGAAATAACCGAAAATGCAGTAATTTAAATTTTAAATGTTAAGTTTAAAAAAACGGGATAGTTAATATGAAAAAATTTCAAATATTATTTTTATTGGTAGCAATAAATTTTATAAGTTCATGTACAAATAAATCCGGTAGTAATTTATTTGACACTGCAAAAAAATTAACAAAACAAAAAAAATATGCGGAAGCAATTACCAATTATAATAATATTATAAAAAAATTTCCGGAAAGTAAATTTGCACCGGAAGCACTTTTTGAAATGGCAAAAATGTATCAAGGGCAAATTATAAAAAATATTACACCACAAGAATCTCTTAAAAAAGCCGTTAATTATTATAAAGAAATTTATTCCAAATATCCCGATTCTCCAAAGGCCGAATCATCAATTTTTATGGCGGCTTTTATTTTGGCAAACGAATTGCAAGATATTGAGGCCGCCCGAAAAACTTATAATTTGTATATAAAAAAATATCCGCAAGGTGAATTGGTTAAAGATGCAAAAATAGAATTGCAAAATTTAGGTAAATCTCCCGAAGAGGTTTTAAGGGAAAAGTTAAATCCTTAGTCCGATAATGAACAATCAAAAAAATTATAAAATACTTCTGAACCCGGAAGTTATTGCCAAACTTAAAACACTTGAACTGAAAGCAAAAACGGTTGTGGAAGGATTTATGGTTGGTTATCATAAAAGTCCTTATCATGGTTTTAGTGTGGAGTTTAGTCAGCACAGACCTTATATGCAAGGCGATTCTATTAGAAATATCGATTGGAAAGTTTTTGCTAAAAGCGAAAAATATTTTATCAAACAATATGAAGAAGAAACAAATTTGATTGCACACATAGTTTTGGATATTAGTAAATCGATGAATTATAAGCATTCTTCTTCTCTTACAAAATTAGAATATTCAAAAATATTGGCTGCAAGTTTAATTAATTTACTGCTTCGTCAGCAAGATGCTGTTGGATTGGCTCTTTTTTCCAACGGTATTAAAAGTTATATTAAACCTAAATCTCAACGAACATATTTGAAAACACTTTTAATTGAATTGGAAAAAGCAAAGGCCGAAAACATAACCAAAACTTCTTTGGCTTTAAATTCAATTGCCGATAAAATTAGTAGAAGAGGATTGATAATTGTAATTTCGGATTTCTTTGATGATATTAATTCCGTGTTATCAGCATTAAAAAAATTTCAATATAAAAAAAGTGATGTGATTGTTTTTCATATTTTGGATCCGATTGAAAGAAGTTTTTCTTTTCCCAACGATTCTATTTTTATTGATATGGAAACGAAAGAAGAAATAACAACTCAACCTGTTTTAATTCAGAAAACTTATGTTGAAACTTTAAAAAAGTATTTGGAAGCTTTTAAAAACGGTTGCAACAAATATAGGTACGATTATAATTTGATTGACACAACTACTCCGTTTGATTTGGCTTTGATGAGTTTTTTTAAGAAGAGAGCCAGATTACAATGATTCTTCATTTTTACGCTTTGCGTAATTGTCTTAGCGGTCTTTGCGAGAAACAAAAAGCTTTCACGCTAAGCACAGCAAAGGTTTACCGCTAA
>JALSTL010000167.1 GCA_026983755.1 Melioribacteraceae bacterium
ATTTTTTAATACTTCTAAAGTAAGTTCCTTGTTTACAATACTGCCTTTATGAAAAACAACATTGGAAAACTCTTTAATGTTTTTTTCAAATCCGGAACGTAAACTGTCTATAATATGAACTTCTGCTTCTTGGTTCGACCAATATTCGGTAATATGACTTCCTATAAAACCTGCACCGCCGGTAATTACAATTTTCATAAAAGTTTCCTTACTTGGTTATAATTTAATTTTTTAACCTACAAATTATTACTCAATTATTATTTTCCACAACATTATTTATAAACACTTATTTTGTTTTTTCTCTATGTTCAAACTTACTAAATAGAATACATTCTATTAACTAAAAAGTTTATTTTATTACAATGCAACAAGTTATAATTTTTAGCAATTATTAATTTGGTGAAAATAAAAAAATCTTTTATCTTACTAACGAGAGAACAAACCAAACTATTGTTAATAATGTGTTGATAACTTTTGCTTATGAAACATTTCACAAAAAACACTATATGCAAAAACGCACAAATAAAAACATTGCGCGTGTTTATTTTTAGAACAAAAACAGAGCAAACCCTTAAAACACAAGGGCTTACCGCAGAACACATAATGTTAACAACTTGTTGATAAGTATATGTTGTTTGTTTTTAACTTGTAAAACACAAAAACTTAACTTTTTAACTTATAGAAATAAACTGTGGATAACTTAAAAATTAAAAAGAAAACCAACAGAAAAAACACTGTTCCGAATCACACGTTGGCATGGAAAGAGTGTTTAACAATTATTAAAAAAGCCGTACCAAATATTACATACAATACTTGGTTTATTCCTATTAAACCTTTTGAGCTTGATAAAAGCACGCTTAAAATATTGGTGCCAAATAATTATTTTGTTGAATGGATAGAAGAACATTACAACACCCTTATAAACAACACAATAAATCAGGTTTTGGGCAAAAACGGAAAACTTGTTTATATTGTTAACGAAGAAGAAGAAACAATAGAAGAAGATACCGCCGCCAATCCGGAGCCCAAAGAAAAAACAAAACAAAAAAGCAGTCCTTCGGAAAATAAGTTTACTACAAACCTAAGCCCGAGGTACCGATTTGATAACTTTGTAAAGGGCGAAGCCAACGAGTTGGCAAGAGCTGCTGCTATTGCCATATCGGACAAACCCGGAGAAACATCTTTTAATCCCTTTTTTATATACGGCGGGGTTGGGTTAGGAAAAACACACTTAATTCAAGCTGTTGGAAATAACATACTTGCAAAATATCCCGACAAAAAAGTAATATATATTTCCGCCGATATTTTTACTACACAATTTGTTGATTCCATTCAAACACACAAGGTTGCCGAGTTTTCCAGATTTTACAACAACCTTGATGTTTTAATAATTGACGATATACAATTTCTAACCGGAAAAGAAAAAACCCAGGATTTGTTTTTTCACATTTTTAATAATCTACACCAAGCAGGAAAACAAATAATTCTTTCGAGCGACAAACCTCCAAAAGACCTAAAGGGGATGAACGAACGTCTGATATCAAGGTTCAATTGGGGTTTAACCGCCGATGTTCAACCACCCGATTTTGAAACAAGAATTGCCATATTGAAAAACAAAAGTCTAAGTTTCGGAATTGAACTTACCAACGAAATAATTGAATTGATTGCATATAATATCACTTCCAATATTAGAGAGCTTGAAGGAACACTAATAAAACTTCTTGCAAACGCTTCGTTAAACTCCAAAGAAATTGATTTTGAACTTGCCAGAAAAACAATTAAAGAAATTTCGTCTCAAAAAAAGCTTGCCAATATCTCAATAGATAACATTACCAGGGTGGTTTGTAACGAGTTTGGTGTTGACGAAAACAAAGTGCGTGAAAAAAACAGAAAAAAAGAAGTTGTTTTGGCAAGACAAGTTGCTATGTATTTATCAAAAAAACTTACCAAGTCTTCTCTTAAAACTATCGGTTTACATTTCGGGGGCAGAGATCATTCAACCGTAATTCACGCATATAACAATATTGAAAAATTAACTTCCGAAGATATTTCTCTTAACGAAATAGTTATCGGATTAAAAAACAGACTGGAGTTAGGAGTATAGTTTTCCTCGTTAGTTAATGAATGCAAAACAGACCGGTTATTTCCGGTCTGTTCTTTTTATTTTGCTTTTGGGCAGTTTGCTAACCACAAGATTATAAGAATTATCTATTAAATTTTTTATAAAATCCTCCTGCAACTCTCCCGTTAAATCAACCGTATTCCAATGTTTTTTATTCATGTGAAAACCCGGTTTTATTTCTTCGAATTCTTCTCTAAGCTTTACTGCTTTTTCCGGCTCACATTTTAAATTTACGCTATAAGGATAAACCAAATTAAGCAAACAAAACATCTTGCCGAAAATTTTAAAAACCAAGGTTTCGTCGTTAAAAGGAAAACTCTCCGTAACATTGTTTTTTTTTAGACAATATTCTCTCACCTTTTCTGTATCCATATCAAACTCTTTTTTTAGTTATGATTCTAAAAATAGTTTAAATTTATATTATTTAAAACAAAATGTTTTGGTTTATCGTAATTTATTTGCTCCATAATATGTATATTTCTCAAAAATTATTTTGTTTTGTGTGTTAATAATAAAAATTACTTAACTTTGTTTTTCCGAATTTATTGAAACATATTTCAAAAATTTTTGTAAACAACACAAACAAATATTTTTAGGACAACTTAATGAAAAAAATTTTACTCATAATTATTGCCGTTTTATTTTTAAGCAACTGTAAAAAAACAAACAACGAAGACCTTCTTGCACAAAATCAAATCATTGATTCAACAAAAGCGCTTGAACCATTAAGCTTTTTTCCACAAACAGATAAAATGATTACACGATTATTTTTAAGATACCATTATAAAAAAATTAAACTTAACGACTCGTTGTCTTCCGTTATATTTAATAATTACATTAAAATGTTGGATTATAATAAGCTGTATTTTTTACAGTCCGACATAGATCGGTTTGAAAAACACAAAAACAAATTTGATGATTATTTAATTCTCGGTAAACTTCTTCCCGCCTACGAAATTTTCAACACCTATAAAAAAAGAATGGGCGAACGAATAAAATTCATTTTAAAAAGATTAAAAACAAAATTCGATTTTACCAAAAATGAATATTACATATTCGACAGAGAAAAACAACCGTGGGCAAAAACCACAAAAGACCTTAATGAAATTTGGAGAAAAAAATTAAAAAACGAAGCTTTAAGTCTAAAGTTAAGCGGTAAAAAATGGGATAAAATTGTAGAAACTCTTTCAAAGAGATATAAAAATTATCACAGAGCAATTCTTCAATATAAACCGGAAGAAGTTTTTGAATTATACATGAATGCATTTTCCGATGCAATTGATCCACACTCAAACTACCTTAGACCAACAACGTCGGAATCATTCGACATAAGAATGAAACTATCTTTAGAAGGAATAGGCGCTACCCTAAGAACCGAAAACGATTATACCAAAGTTGTTAGCATAGTTCCCGGCGGTCCGGCATATAAAGCCGATAACTTACATGCAGATGATAAAATTATTGGTGTTGGACAGGGCAAAAGCGGAGAAATTGTTGATGTAATTGGTTGGAGAATTGACGACGTTGTTCATCTTATCAGAGGACCAAAAGGCACAATAGTCCGCTTAGCTATTATAAAAAACGGTAAATCCGCCGATGCCAAACCCGATACTATTTCAATATTAAGAGATAAAGTTAAACTTGAAGAACAAGCAGCCAAAAAACAAATTATAAAAATTAAAGAAGAAGAGAAAGAATTTAAAATCGGCGTAATTGATGTTCCGTCGTTTTATGTTGATTTTGAAGCGAAAAGAAGCGGAAATCCCGACTATAAAAGCACAACCCGCGATGTAAAAAAACTAATAAAAGAATTAAAAAAAGAACACATTGACGGTTTGATTATAGATTTAAGAAATGACGGCGGCGGCTCTTTAGACGAAGCAATTTCTTTAACAGGTTTGTTTATAAAAAACGGACCCGTTGTTCAAGTAAGAAGATCCAACGGAGAAATAGACGTCGATGAAGACCCGGATTCAAATATTGTTTATACAGGACCTTTGGCTGTAATGGTAAACAGATACAGTGCTTCTGCTTCGGAAATTTTCTCCGCCGCTATTCAAGATTACGGCAGAGGGCTTATTATAGGCGAACAAACCTATGGCAAAGGCACCGTCCAAAATCTTATTCCTTTGGATAGATTTGTTCCCTCGGCACATGGCAAAGCAGGACAGCTAAAATTAACAATTGCCAAATTTTACAGAATAAGCGGCGGAACAACCCAAAACATGGGCGTAGTTCCGGATATTTCCTTTCCCACCCCTATTGACCCGAAAAATTTTGGTGAAAGTGCCGAACCCAGTGCTCTCAAGTGGGATAAAGTTAAACCAACATCATATAAAAAATATGGTGATTTTTCTCAAATATTACCTTTGCTCAAAGAAAAACATTTAAAAAGAATCAAAAACGAAAAAGAGTTTTTATATATTGAAGAAGACATACAAGAATATAAAAACAACAAAAACAAAAAGAAAATTTCACTTAATGAAAAGATAAGAAAAGCAGAGAGGAAAAAAAACGAAGCAAAAAAGAAAGAAAGAGAAAAAGCCAGAGAAAAATTTATTACTAAAAAATTAGTTAACGGCAAAGAGGTTATAAACAAAGATCTGAAAATCAAAGATCCGTTTCTTGAAGAAACCGGTCATATTTTAGCTGATTTGATTTTATATAAAAAGTAAAAATAATTTCAAGTAAATGTTCTAACATTTCTTTTAAATAATTATTTTACTACATTTGCACACTAAAATTCGGAGAAATAAATATGGCAAAAAAACAAACCTTTGCAGACAAAGCGAAAGGGAAAGCCTCGCGAGCTTTTATAAACGTTATGGTTGTAAAAACAACAAAAACCACAAAAGGAAGTTATAAATTTAACGAAAGTTTTGTAAAGCTGGAAGATATTAGCAAAGTGGCAAACATAAAATAATATGCCTTGAAATTTAACACAACCAAATAAATTCTTATATTTGGTTGTGTTTTTTATTTATTCATTATTTTATCCGTTCTTTAGTAACTTCCTGTTTTATTTCATCAACCTAATCACACATTATTTTATAAAGAAGCAATGGATTACTTAGAAAAGCTGCAAGAGTTAAAAGAAAAATTTGACGATATAGAAAGTCAACTCTCTGATCCGGAAATTGTATCCGATCAAAACAAGGTTGTTGATTTAAGCAAACAAAGAAGCGAGTTGGTAGAAATTGTTGACGCTTTTAACAATTACAAAAAAATCATAAAAAACCTAAAAAACACGGAAGAAATTATCAACTCTTCCGAAGAAGCCGAACTAAAAGAACTTGCCGAAGAAGAAGTATCTGAACTTAAAAAAGCGAAAGAAGAATTGGAAGAAAAAATAAAAATTTTGCTTATTCCAAAAGATCCCAACGATACTAAAAATGTAATAGTTGAAATTAGGGCGGGAACCGGGGGAGACGAAGCTGGAATTTTTGCAAATGATCTGTTTAGAATGTACTCTCGTTTTGCCGAATTGAAGGGCTGGAAGGTTGAAATTTTAGATATTAATTACTCGGCAATGGGCGGAATAAAAGAAGCTGTTTTTAGTTTATCAGGAAGGGATATTTATGGAGATATGAAATTCGAAAGTGGTGTTCACAGAGTTCAACGCGTTCCTGCAACAGAAGCAAGTGGTCGGGTTCACACTTCAGCCGCTTCCGTTGTTGTAATGCCCGAAGCAGAAGATGTTGAAATTGATATAGATATGAATGATGTTCGCGTAGATACTTACAGAGCTAGTGGTGCCGGTGGTCAACATGTTAATAAAACAGATTCTGCAATTAGAATGACCCATATTCCAACCGGTATTGTTGTGCAATGTCAAGATGAAAGATCGCAATTAAAAAACCGGCAAAAAGCACTAAAACTATTAAAAACAAAATTATATGATTTAAAACTTCAAGAACAAACCAGCGAAATTTCCGAAACAAGAAAATCCGTTGTTAAAAGCGGAGATAGAAGTGAAAAAATAAGAACCTATAATTATCCTCAAAACAGAGTAACAGATCATAGAATTAATTTAACCCTTTATAGCCTTTCTCAAATTATGGACGGAGAGTTATCTGAATTAATAGAAAAAATGAAAATTGCCGATAGAACCGAAAAATTGAAATCCAAATAACAGTTTTATTTAATTTTCACTCGAAAAAAAACCAGCAAATTTTGCCCCGGCGGCCAATACAAATCCCGTTAATGAAAAAACAACATCGGTAAAAGTAAAATCAAAAACCGATTGTATTCCCAATATATAACCAAAAGTTTTTGTAACAAGTAATAATGTAAAAAAAGCTGCAAATCCAACCAATCCGCTTTTAATGGGATTAAGCAAAAAGATTTTTACATTGTTTTCAATCTTATTGATTCGCATGTTACCTCCTTAAATTTTCACAAGCAATTAGTAGAATTAAATTCTTTAATCTGTGATATATCTCAACTATTCGGAAATAAGTCTCAAAAACGAAACTCATTTTGAGAAAACCAACTTGTTATTGCTATATATGTAATCATCAAATTATATTTATTAAATAATTAGTTACCTTTGTATATTCATTTTGCTTTCATGTTTGGGAATTGTTATATGCGTACTTTTATACTCGCTTTTCTTCTAGCCACAATCGCTGTACTTAACGCACAAATTACATTCGATGCAAATTTTGAAAGCGGAAATCTTCAAACTGTAGAGCAAATTGACTCGGTTAGTTTTAACGTTACCACAAGAAAAGATATAGGAGGAAGGTGGTTTTATTTTAAAATGTCCGGTGTTAAAGATAAAGAAGTAAGAATACGCATTACAAACAGTGATGTAAAAAGAGCAATGTATTCTTATGATAATAAAACCTTTAACAGATTTTCCGAAGAAGAAAGTAGCTTTAACGTTTTTATAAAAAGATACACAAATGATTCGGTTTACGTTGCTTATTACACTCCATACACATTTAGCTATTTACAACAAAGATTAAACAAGTGGAAACAAAATGATTTTGTTTCTCTAGATACAATTGGTTTTACAAATCATTTATTACCTATTCAGGAAATGATTATCACAGACAAAAATATTCCAAATACCGATAAAAAAATTGTTTGGATACACGCAAGAACGCACCCCGGAGAAACACCAAGTTCATGGCATTTTGACGGTATTGTTCAAGAGCTTTTAAGCGGAAAAGAAACCGTAAATTATTACTTGACCAAAATTGAATTCCACCTTATTCCTTTTGTAAATCCCGATGGTGTTTTTTACGGACGTTCCAGAACAAACTTTGACGGAATTGATTTGGAATCGAACTGGAATAAAGACGAAACCAATACAGCCAAAGAGGTTAAAATAATAAGAGCGCGTATGAAAGAACTAAACGATGCCAAACCTTTTTCTTTGTTTTTAAATTTACATTCGCAAGTATCCTCTTTTTGTACATTTTGGATTCATACCGCCGGTTCAACATCAGATAAATTTTATCATTACGAAAATTTATTTGCTTACTTAAATATATCCGATAATGAGTTTTTTGAAAAGACCGATCTGAGTTTTTCAACATTGAAATCAAAATTTCCGGAAGGTTGGCTTTGGAATAATTACGGTGATCAAATTATGGCTCTTACTTATGAAACTCCTTATGATGATTATCTTAAAAGCGGTAATGATCTAACCGTAACAAATGAAAACTTATTCGAAATAGGCTCAAGAACTGTTTATGCTATTGCCGAATATTTACAACTTTCGCAACCAAAATACTATTTACTTGATAATAGTATTGCACAAAAAAACGGAAATTATTTTATTGATTCTTCTGGAATAGAATTTTACGGCAATAATTTTATTGAACTTGACCCGAATGATACATCCGCAAATGTTATATACACAACTACGACTTTGCCTGCTGGAAAATACGATATTTCTTCTTGGTGGCAAGAGAATAATGATAATTCTTACGAAACAAAATTTAAGATTTCTGCAGGGGATAATATTTACGAAGAAACAAAAACTCAAAAAATTAATGGCGGACAGTGGAATTACTTAACCACGGTTGATTTGGAAAACAGTGGTAACATTAGCATAAAATTACAAAGCAACACTACAGGTAAAGTTATTGCAGACGCTTTTAGAATAAAATATGTCGGCGCAACAACAGGAATTGATGTTAAGCAGATTCGTAATAATTTCGTTCTATACC
>JALSTL010000168.1 GCA_026983755.1 Melioribacteraceae bacterium
AAATTGATATTTAAACCTAAATAATTTTTTTACCAGTTTATAATCAAATGATATTCTTTTCTTTTTATTTTAGTATTTTATTGTTTTAGAGCAAAACATTAAAATATCCGAAGTAAAATTTATGAAAATATCGCGTAGAAAATTTATACAAACCACATCGGTAATTAGTACGGGAATTCTTACTTCAAATGTTTTTCCCGAAAAACTTACTGATAAAATTAAACATACCGCTAATAAAGAAAAACCATTGGTTATTGCAACTTGGTCTCACGGTTTACCGGCAAGTGAAAAAGCTTTTGAAATATTAAGCAGTGGCGGAACTGTTTTGGATGCCGTAGAAAAAGGGATTAATGTAGTTGAAAACAATCCGGATGTTCATTCCGTAGGTTTAGGCGGATATCCTGATGCCGAAGGTAATGTAACCTTGGATTCTTGTATTATGCATTCTAACGGAAATTCCGGTGCTGTTGCTTATTTAAGTGATATTAAAAATCCGATTTCCGTTGCCAGACTAGTTAAAGAAAAAACTCCGCACGTTTTATTGGTGGGGAAAGGTGCACAAGAATTTGCTTTAAAGAACGGATTCAAAAAAGAAAATCTTCTTACTCCGGAAGTAAAAAGAATTTGGGAAAAGTGGAAATCAACAAACAAAAAAATGCACGATCCTGTAAAAAATAATCACGATACAATTGGACTTTTGGCTCTTGATAAAAACGGAAACATTTCAGGCGGCGTATCTACAAGCGGTTGGGCTTATAAAATTCCCGGCAGAGTTGGAGATTCGGCAATAATAGGAGCTTCACTTTTTGTGGATAATAATGTTGGTGCCGCTTGTTCAACGGGCTTGGGTGAAAGAGCAATTGAAACCGTTGGAAGTTTTTTAATTGTTGAAAAAATGCGAGAAGGATATTCACCTTTGGAAGCTTGTAAATTTGCAATAGACAGATTAAAAAAATATGATGATTTCAATTCATTCCAAGTAAGTTATTTGGCACTAAACAAAAATGGAGAGTATGCCGCTTTTTCCAACAAAAAGAATTTTAAGTATGCCGTTGTAACAACTACTTTTAATAAAGTTCTTGAAAGCGATTACTTGCTAAAACCGTAATAAAAAATTTATTTAAATTTAAAGTATAAAAATCTTTTGTTTAATGCGGGATAAATAATTGAGATAAGTTCAAATATTTAATGTTTTTAACTTACGTTTCGAATTAAAATTCTATTTTTAATTTTGATTTGATGTTATTTTAAATATGCGAACAAAGCAAAATTTTTAGCATAATTTATTGCAATTTACTTTAATGCAAATAATTTTTTATTCTTGGTTTTAAATAATTTTATATCATCAAAAATAAAATTTTTAGGATTTAAAGCGATACCATTATGACGAACTTCGTAATGTAAATGCGGGCCGGTAGAAAGGCTTCCGGTATTTCCTGTAAAAGCAATTATATCTCCGCGTTTTACATGTTGACCTTTTTTAACTTTAGCTTTTGAGAGATGTGCAAATAAAGTTTCATACCCGAAACCGTGATTAATTTTCACAACTTTTCCGTAACCTTTTTTTCTACCAACAAAAGAAACAACTCCGTTGCCCGGGGCAAAAACTCTTTCGCCAACATTTGCAAGAAAATCCAAACCGTTGTGCATTCTTCTGTATTTAAGAATTGGATGAAATCTATATCCGAAACGGTCTCCGTAAGCCGCATGTACAGGTTTTATTGCAGGTATAACTTGAAATAATTTTTTGTTTTGTTCAAATTTATTTTTAATTTTTTCAAAGTTATTTTCTTCAAAATTAATATTTGATTCTATTTTCTCGATACTTGCATAAAGTTCGTTTAATTTTAACTTTTCTGTTTCCGGTGTTAGAGCTAAAGAAGGTTTAAAAACAGAACCTCCAACACCGATGTTTATATCATCATCTTTCAAAGGTTCCAAGTTTACGGCAAGTCTTAATGTGTTGGATTCTTTAATAACTTTATTTAATTTTTTATTGAGTTTGGCGTATTTGGTTTTTAATTTTCGAAAATCTTCACTTAATGATTTATTAATTTCTATATTGCTTTTATTATTGGAATTTACATTTGAATTAGAAAAAACCAATTTACCTACAAGAAAAACGGAAGTTGTAAAAAAAAGAGCAATAAAACTAATTCCAATTATTAATTTCGTAAAAAAATTTTCAATTGGAACAAGTTTATATTTTTCAGGCGAATAATAATAGAATTTTTTAATCTTCATATAAATTATAGAATTTTGTAAAAATCTAAGTTTCAAATAAGAAGAACAATTAGCTTATTTCAAAATTATCCATATTAATTTTTCTTTTTTCCAATTCTTTTTTAAGGTTTTTATAAACATCCCAATTTTCTATCCATCTTTGCGGAGTTGTACATCTTAAGGAATATTTTTGTTTTTTAATGTTTTGATATAATTCCAAATCCTTTATAATTGCTTTTTTTTCAAGTTGAAATAATTCTGCTAATTTTTTATGATAATAATGTTTTGCTGTTTTTTTTAAGAAAACATAACTGCAAATAAGCTCCGTATTATCCAATTCCGAAAGAGATTTTGGTGCAGATTTTATTTTTACTTGATACATATTTATATCCTATTTTGTTTATTATAGTATATAAATACAATTTCATAATCTGTGCCACATATCGCTTTGTGAAAATTTTTAATTTTAGATAAAATCTGCTGCTATTAATGTTAGTCTATTTTCTTTCGGTGCAAAATTAATTGACAAATTGTTTTCTCTTTTATAAACAATTAGATTTCAATTGCTTACGGTTAAAATTTTGTTTACACATGCAAGTTATTTTTCATGCTTTTAATAAATGCATTATCGAAATAGACCTAAAATTATTTAAAGTGATATACATCATTTCTTTATTTTTTACACATCTATAATTTATCGGCGTAATTAAATTGTTTCAAACTAAAAATAAATGTTCCATAAACCTACAATCAAAATAATACATAAAACTTTTTATGGAAAAGCTTGATAAACAAAAAATTTATTCACGCACAAAAAAAACTAAAATTGTGTCCGATACTGTAAAAGAAGAAATTAAACAAAATGTAAAATCGGGCAATATGATTTTAGCTTCGTTAAATACCGGATTATTCGGTTTTGCAATTGTTCTTACATTGGTAATCCTAACAAAATTGTTGGCTTTTTCATTCGGTAGCAGCGAAATATTGGAATTCAAAATAAACGATGTGATTTTTTCTTTATGGGGATTTTTAATTCTTTCTTTTATAAAGCTTGTATCTTATCATAAAAAATAACTTTTCTTTTCCTCTTTAATATTTCAATTCTTTTATATTTTATAAAGAATAAATAGACTATATTTACATACCATTTAATAACAAATTATTATTCTCACTTTTATGAAAGAACCGGAAGTAACATTAAACCTTGCAATTGAACATGGTTTAACTGAAAAAGAATATAACTTAATATGTAAAAAACTGGGCAGAACACCAAATTATACCGAACTTGGAATTTTCAGCGTAATGTGGAGTGAACATTGCAGTTATAAAAATTCCATAGCATTACTTAAAACATTGCCTCGCGAAGGTGGAAAATTACTTGTAGAAGCCGGTGAAGAAAACGCCGGTTTGGTTGATATTGGTGATGGTCAAGCTATTGCTTTTAAAATAGAAAGCCATAATCATCCTTCGGCAGTTGAACCGTTTCAAGGAGCTGCTACAGGTGTTGGCGGAATATTAAGAGATATTTTTACAATGGGTGCCAGACCAATTGCAGCATTAAATTCTCTCCGATTCGGTAAACTTTCCAATCCGAAAACCAAATTTTTATTTGAAGGAGTTGTAAAAGGTATTGCTCATTACGGAAATTGTTTTGGAGTTCCGACAGTTGGAGGAGAAGTTTATTTTGATGAGGTATATACCGGAAATCCGCTTGTAAATGCAATGGCTGTAGGAATTGTTGATGCGAAAAAAACAGCTTCGGCTATAGCAAAAGGCGATAACAATCCGGTAATGATTGTTGGAGCCGCAACAGGTAGAGACGGTATTCACGGAGCAACTTTTGCTTCCGAAGAAATTAGTGAAAAATCGGAGTCGAAACGTCCGTCGGTTCAAGTAGGTGATCCTTTTACCGAAAAGTTACTTTTGGAAGCTACCCTTGAAATTATAAAAGAAGATTTAATTATTGGCATTCAAGATATGGGTGCTGCCGGTATTTCTTGCTCTACATCCGAAATGAGTGAAAAAGGTAATTCCGGAATGATAATAGATTTGGATAAAGTTCCGTTAAGAGAAAAAACTATGTCGGCTTATGAAATTATGCTCTCGGAAAGTCAAGAAAGAATGCTGGTTGTAGTTAAACGGGGAAATGAAGAAAGAGTAAAAGAAATATTCAATAAGTGGGATCTTAACTGTGAAACAATCGGTTACGTAACAAATAAAGATACTCTTCAAGTTTCGCATAAAAAAGAACCCAAAGTAAATATTCCGCCTTACGAATTGGTACTTGGCGGCGGAGCGCCGGTTTATTATCGCGAAACCCAAAAACCTGGTTATTTGAATGAAACAATAAACATAAATTTTAATGAATTACCGGAACCGGATAATATTGAAAATGCATTTAGAAAAATATTTTCTTCTCCGAATATAGCATCAAAAAAATGGGTGTACGAACAATATGATTCAATGGTTAGAACCAATACGGTGGTTGGTCCCGGATGCGATTCCGCAGTTGTTAGAATTAAAGGAACCAAAAAAGCAATTGCAATGAATACCGATTGCAACGGAAGGTATGTTTATTTGAATCCTAAAGAAGGAACAAAAATAGCTGTAGCAGAATCCGCCAGAAATATAATTTGTTCCGGGGGAAAACCTTTGGCGGTTACAAATTGCTTAAATTTCGGCAATCCGTATGATCCGGAAATATATTGGACTTTTAAAGAAGCTATAGAAGGAATGGGAGAAGCTTGCAGATTTTTTGATACTCCCGTTACCGGTGGAAATGTAAGTTTTTACAACGAAAGTCCTGATACTACGGTTTATCCTACTCCGGTTATAGGAATGATTGGATTGATAGAAAATACCGAAAACATTATGACTTCCTATTTCAAAAATGAAAATGATTTAATTTATCTGCTTGGAGAAGATAATGAAGAAATGGGAGGTAGCGAGTATTTAAGTATAATTCATAATTTGGTAAAAGGGAACTCACCTTTGGTAAATTTGGAAACGGAAAAAAAATTGCACACACTTTTGTTAAAATTAATTGAAAATAAAATAATAAATTCCGCCCATGATGTTTCAGAAGGAGGTATTGTTTGTGCAATTGCGGAATCATGTATTATGAACGTTAAAAAACCTATTGGTGCTACAGTAAATATAGAAGTAAAAACAAGAGAAGATTTTTCATTTTTCTCGGAATCTCAAAGTAGAGTAATTATTTCGGTATCGGAAGAAAAACTAAACGATTTTACCGAAATAATAAATGCAATTCATTTCCCTTATTTGTTGCTTGGTAAAACAGGCGGAAGTAATTTTTTAATAAATGACAAGTACAATTTTTCTTTAAACGAATTAAATAAATTATATTACGAAACAATACCTAATTTTATGAATGAATAAAATTAAAATCTTAAAATTTATAGATGAATATATTTCGTTTGACCGGTATAGAAAACTATTACAATTTTTAAATCATTATGTTGTTGGTTTATTTAAAAGATTTGATGAAGATCATATATTTTTAACCGGCGGAGGAATTGCTTTTTCTTTAATACTTTCAACAATTCCTTTGTTACTTTTGGTATTTGCATTACTCGGTAATATAATTGATCCGACAACATTAGATGAAAATATTAGGAAATTAATAAATACAATTATTCCTTATCCGGAATATGCCAATTATACCACGCAAGTTATTTTAAAACGTATTCCCGGTGTGTTTCAATACAGTGCCTCGGCTTTTTATCTTGGATTGGCAGGTTTGTTTTTTACCTCAACCTGGTTATTCAGCAGTATGCGAACCATATTGAACAAGATATTCGGGGTTCCTAAGGACAAAAGTGTTTTGGTGGGCTTTATCAGAGATTTCGGAATGGTTGTTTTGGTAATATTTCTTGTGTTTATTTCAACTTTTTTAATTCCAACGGTAAATATTTTTATACATGCAACCGAAAGCATTGAAATTCTTCAAAAATTCAAATTAACAAATTTTGTAAATATTATTTTTTCATTCGGGTCTGTTATTGTGGTTTTGTTACTGTTTTTTCTTTTCTATTCTTTAATCCCTTATGCAAAATTAAACAAAAAAATTACATTCATCGGAGCTTTTTGGGCTACTCTTTTGTGGCAAATTGCTAGAATTGCTTTCGGATACTATGTTCAAAATTACTTGTCCGCAAATAAATTTTACGGTGCTTTTTTACTTATTTTGGTTTTACTTTTTTGGTTATTTTATTCTTCCATTCTTTTTATAATAGGCGCGGAAATAGCCGAATTATATAGGGAACGTTTAAATAAAAAAAATGAAATTCAAAAAAATAATAATTAAATATATTTAATTTTGAGATGCTTCTTCAACAGTATTAAATACGGTAAATACTTTATTTAAGCCCGTTGCAGAAAATATGGGTAATTGATTTCTGCTGTCATAAATTAAGAAAAATTTTCTATCCATTGTTTTTAATCTTTTCAGAACGCTAACTAAAACACCAAAAAAAGAAGAATCGATAAATTCACATTTATTTAAATTTACAATAATGCCTTTTTCTTCTTCGGCAATAATTTTTTCCAAAAATTTTTTGAAACTATTCGATTCTCTTAAAGTGGCTCTTTCAAAATCAACGGTAACAACTACAAAATTACTGTAAGTAGTTGAATCTTTAACAAAAAAATTAGATATGGTTTCCATTTCGCCTAGTAAGGAACTGCCCGTAATTGTATATCTTTCATGAATTCTCGCTTCGAATTCTTCAAAATTTTTATTGTACTGATTTTCGGTATTTTCTTTTTTTTGAGTATTCATAACTATCCTTTTATTTCCTCTTTAGGTTATTTTTTGTAATAATCTTAAATTACTGTTCTATAATCGGAATATTAAATGAAAAATTTAATAGAACTTTTTAATATTATTTTCAACTAAAATTCTATCTTTATTATTTTCTATGGAATCCGTAATAATATGTACAACAGTTTCTATCTTTGTCTCTTTATAAGAACATTTTTTTGTTTGTACAATTGTAGATGAATTTTTAATTAAATATTCGCCCGCAATACCTTTTAGTTTTATTTCCATTTTCAACCTTTTTTTACACGCAATTAATAGATATTGCTTTGCAATAAAAGTGATTTGAAACAATTAAAAAACATTTGTGAAAAATTTTATGTGTTTTCTCTCACAGCAAATAATTAAACATTCATTTTTTTTGCGGTACTTTAACTAAAATGAAAAGATAAAAAGTATGGAATTTCTATTATTATTTATATTAAGTTTTGTAGTCTTTGGAGCTTTAGCTCTAATTATAATAAGAAAAACAATTATTTCCATAAAAGAGGATAATATAAATTAAAGGAGAAAGTTATGGCAGAATTTATTGAAAATCCGTTAAAACATCCGGAGTGGGATCCTTCTAAAGGTGATTTTTTCAGTCCTTCTGTTCTTGCTGATGATATACATCATGCAAAAACGTTGTTCCGAAAAAAAATATTTATAGGAAGTTTGGTTTCGCTCCATATGTTGCTATTAATATTTGCACTAATTTTTTTATCGTAAAAGATACAAAAAATTACTTTGAACTTTTAATATTTGAAATCAATTTATTTATTTATTAAATTAGCAAATAAATTTATTTTCAATATTTTAAGCATTAATGGCAAAAAGTTTTATAGAAAATCCCATGTCTCATCCCGAGTGGGACCCGACCAAAGGAGACTTTTACAGTAAAAAAGTAGAAGAAGAGGTATTAAACCATAAAAAAAAATTAGTAAGAAAAAAATATTTAATAACCGGTTTAATTGCTGCACATATTTTATTACTGTTTTTAGTATTTTTTTTTATTGGTTAATTTATTAAAACCCTTACCGTAATTCTTCGTTTCATTACATAATTTGTATAATTGGAAATTATGATTCCTATTCTTCCCGTAAAAATATTATATTTAAAGTAAATGAATTATAAATAATTACCGTTTACTATAGGAGGTTATATGAAGATAGCTGTTTGCATTAGTCACGTTCCCGATACAGCCACAAATATTAAAATTGGTGAAGACGGAAAAACAATTGACAAAAGCGGAGTAA
>JALSTL010000169.1 GCA_026983755.1 Melioribacteraceae bacterium
ACTTAAATCAACTTCTATTGCATCGGAATATTCAAATGATCCGTCTATATCTATTTGTTTTAATCTGTATAAAAATTTACCGGCTGTAATCGTGTTATCTGTAAATGTATAATGTTTTGGTGAATTTCTGTTTCCGCTTCCTTCCACAAAACCTATTTTGTTCCAACTTCCGGTTTCGGGTTTCCTTTCTATGTTAAAACCGTAATTGTTTACTTCCGTTGCTGTTTCCCAGTTAAGTTCCACTTTGTTTTTTACTATAGATGCGGAGAAGGTTGTTAGTTCTACAGGGAGAGGTGGAGTCCCATCAAAATCATCAACATAAATTGTACAATCACCATCCCAATTATTTTTTACATCATAAAATCGAACACCAACTTTTACTTTTGTAGCACCACTGGGTGCAGTTGCTGTCATAGTAAGTTGTTGCCAACTAGTTTGATCACTTGTATAAGTGCCACCATAATCTGATTTTATTAAAGAATTACTCGCATCATACCAATCAATAACCAGTCTACCTCTACCAGCCGGATCATTATCAAAAAACCATGCTGTTAATTCATAAGAATTTCCTTCGGTAATTCCTTCAACAAAATCATTTCTTAAGTCACATTTTTTTTGATCTTGAGAATCAAAAGTACAATTTAAGCTCTTACTACCTCCATGAACCGTAGTTGTCTCTTCAGAAATAGTAAGATGGGTATCTCCTGTCCAATGCGTGGTACCGTCTTCAAATCCAGGGTTTAAAATCTGTCCCCAAACAAAACTACTAAATAAAAATAAAACGGTAAAAATTTTTTTCATATTCGCCCCTATGTTTATGTAAAAAAAATTAAAATTATTCAAAAACCGGTAAACAGAAATCGTTCCAAGCAAAAAAGTTTATATATAAACGTAAAATAAAACCATGTAACAATAATAACTGTAAAAAATCGATACACGAAAATTTTTGTGATACAACGCACAACAATAAATAAAGCCCGTAAAAAAATTAACGCAATATCATTAAAATAATTACCAAAAATAAAAACAAAAGGAAAAAAAGATCCAACTTAATGTTTTTTAATCTTTGGGATTCTTGTTTAATAAAATCCATTTCCATTCCTTCTAAATTATCTTACTAACAAATTAAAAAATTCCCCTTTTGTTTTTAAGCATTCCCCTTACCAAAAGAAATTAAACTATAAAAATTGCTATTACCGCCGAAACAACAACCGCACCTATGGCAAGCAATAATTTAATATTTTGCATTTTGGTTTCTTCATAAACAATGTAATCATATTTCATAAATTCCTCCCTTGTTATTCTTAATAAATAAAATTAAAACATTTTTTTCCAAACTCTAATTAGCCTACCAATTGAAAAAAACAAAATTTAAAATTTTTACATAAAATTTTACGTGCTTTAAATCACAAAACGAGTCTCATAAAAAAACATTAAAAAATTAAATAGTGAAATAAATCCGGTTAAAATTTTAATTTTTTATCTGCTTGGTAATTATTGTATTTGTACTCAATTAAATTTGTAAGTTTCGTACGTATGTTGGTTAAACGAAACAGAACATTTAAGAAAATACTTTAAGTAAATCGCATAATTTTTTGTAATGAAATAACTTATAAAAGACAAACTTGTCTTATTTTAAGTTGTACAAAATTCAATTGCTTAGGTAAATAAATTAGCTTGATAAAATACTAGGAAAGGACAATAATTATAGCAATTGAATGATTAATTATACAAAAAAAATAATGTAAATTGCAAATGAAAAAAGTTTAAATAATAAAAAACTTACTATCTAAATTACACCAAATTTTAGAGAACGCAACACAGACATTTCTATCTGTGGAAAGTATAATTTGGAATAATTATGATTTTTTTTCTTTACCCAAAAAAACCGGAAAAACGGTAGATTGGCAACTACAATATAGTGTAAAGTTAACTGTATATTGTCGTTAAATGAACCCTCACCTTAACCCTCCCAAAGAGAGATGGAGAAGTCCCTCTGAGTGATTGGGATGAGTTTTTAGATTACTGTTAATTTAACATTAGTAAAATTTTTAAATGATAGAATCACTTTTTGAAGGAAGTAAATCATGTTTAACCCAAATTATGCATTAGAATTTAGAAATTGTTTATAAAACTATAATATGCAATAAATTAAAGAGACTTTTTAACTTAACCATTCCTAATGCTTTGCATTAGAATATTTGCTTTTATTCAATAGTTTAGAGCTATTCTGTTTTTCCATTACACAATTCGGGTTTTAACTTACTTATTTACTTTACATATTGTTTTACAACGTTAGGATGCGTTTTTGCGTTTGTTATTTTTTAATGCGGAATCAATGGAAAATACTTTGGATTTATATTTTTCTTTTTTATTTTCCAATACGGTTTTATAAGTATCGTTTGCATACCACCAATCGGAAGGAATTTGCACGGAATATTTACCTTCGTACTTTTCAACTTTTTCAATAATAAATTTGGCAATTCCTTCGGGCATGTTAAGGGTTACTTTTAAGTTGGAAGAGCTGTCAACAACGGTTTCCACTCTGTAAGGATTTGATCGTGGAGTATAAAAAATAGAATCGGAATTTTTAGCGGAAACAATAATTGAAGAGGTATAAATCATAAGTTTAAAATCAAAAATAAAGGAAGCGGATTTTTCATATAAAGAATCCAACGCCACCAAACCTATTGCACCGTCGGAACGGTTGCCGAACAATTGCCAAAGACCGGAAATTCCGGGTTTATATTTTAATTCACCTCTTTTTTTATATAATTCCGGTGTATGTTTTTTCATTGTTTCCAAATCTTTAAGCATAAGCGGGCGCGGACCAATTATGCTCATTTCGCCTTTAATAACATTTATAAGCTGAGGAAGTTCGTCTAATGCGGATTTTCTTAACCATTTTGCAAAGCCGGAAGTTCTTTCTTTTAATTGAGGTTTTAAGAAAATATCCGCTTCGGTTGTATGTTCAATTTCTTCTTCCGTCGGTTTTATTGTTCTCAATTTAAATATATTGAATCTGTATTTATCTAAAGTTAAACCTCTTTCTTGTTTAAATATGGGAAATGCTTTAAATTCAAAATAAAGAATGACGGAGAATATAAGCATAAACGGAAAAGTTAATATGAATAAGATGAGACCGAATATTAAATCGAAAAAACGTTTCATAATTATTGCCTTTCGTAAAAACCGCACAAATAATTGGAACTACCAAAATAAATAAAATGAATAAATAAATGAAAACAAAATATTATAAAATAATTTTGGAAAAGAATATAAGTTTTTAAATTAGAAAATTAAAGACCAAAGAGCATAATCCAAAATTAAAATGGAAGCTGAAGAAATAACGAAAGATCTTATTGTGGAAAGTCCCACACCTTCGGCACCGCCTTCCGTTGAAAAGCCGATATGACAACCGAGTAAAGCGGTAACACCGCCAAAAATCATACCTTTAATCATACCGAAGATAAAATCGCCCATGGTAAAAAATCTTTTTACCGAATCGAAAAAAACGGCAAAGGAAACATGCAAGAAAAAATTGGATACGAGATAAGCACCTATAACGGCAATTATGTTTGCAAAAATTATTAAGACAGGCAACATAACTATTGATGCCAAAAAACGCGGCATTGCCAAATATCTAATCGGACTAATTCCCATTGTTTCCAAAGCATCAATTTGTTCGGTAACTTTCATAGAACCAATTTCGGCGGCAATAGAAGCTCCCACTCTTCCGGCAATAATTATTCCGGTAAGCACCGGACCAAGCTCTGTAATTATTGCTCTGCTTGTAGCGGTTCCCAAAAACGAAAGCGGAGCCATTCCTTTTAATTGATATGCGGCTTGCCATGCCGCAACCGCACCGGTAAAAACTGCAATTATTATAACCAACGGTAAAGAACCTACACCAATGTGTTCCATTTGCTCTAAAATGATTTTTTTATTTTTAAATACTTTCGGAAAGAAACGAACTACCTTAAAAAAAAGAATGGAAACTTCTCCGAACTCTTGAAAAAAATCCATAACTTTTTTGCCGAGATAAGCAAATAAATTTGAAAACATAGATATTAGTTTATTTTTTAATTTTAATTATCTTAAAATATACATATTTCATCTTAAAATTAGAAACCTTTGAAAAATTAAATCGGTTATACAAAGTAAAGTTGAAAAATTGGGGAGCGAAGACGAAGACATACTGAGCGGAGACGAAATATGATTTTAGCTTGCTTTTCACACTCGACGCCCTATACGGGACAGCTCGCCGGGTGTTTCATCATACTAAGCTATCTTTTTAATTTCTTTCAAATATTTAAATTCGGAAATTTAAATTAAAATATAAATTCCGTAACGTATTTTTTACCGATAATATATTTTCATTTTCCTTCCGCTTTTAGCTTGATAATTTGAATTGTTATTTTATATTGAGATAATAAATTTAATAAGACTTTCATAACAGATTTTAACTTTAAAACCAATAGGTGAAAATTATGGACGAAATAATTTTTGAAGATACCGAACAAAAAACAGAAGTGGAATTACCGGAAAAATTAATTTTCGGTAAAATTTTTACCGAACATATTTTCGAAATGGATTACAATGCCGAAAAAGGTTGGCACAATCCCACAATTAAAAAATACGGCAACTTTAGTATGAGTCCCGCCGCAATGGTTTTGCATTACGGTCAAGCAATATTCGAAGGATTAAAAGCTTATAAACACAGCAACGGAAAAATTGCACTATTCAGACCGGAGAAAAATTTTGAAAGATTGAACAAATCCGCACGACGTTTATGTATTCCGGAAATTGACATCGAATTTACATTGGAAGCATTAAAAAAATTAATTAAGCTTGACCGAAATTGGATTCCTACAAAACCCGGACATTCGCTTTACATAAGACCACTTATATTTGCCAACGATCCGTACATAGGTGTAAAACCTTCCGACACATACAAATTTATGATTATGTTAAGTCCGGTTGGACCTTACTATCCCGAAGGATTCAAACCGGTTCCCATTTTAGTTACCGATAAATACGTACGTGCCGTTAGAAAAGGAGTTGGCGATTGTAAAACAGCGGGTAATTACGCCGCAAGTTTACTTGCCCAGCGCGAAGCTAAAAAAGAAGGTTACACACAAGTTCTTTGGTTGGATGCTATTGAACAAAAATATATTGAAGAAGTTGGCACAATGAATATATTCATTCGATTTAAAGATGAAATTGCAACTCCAATGTTAACAGGCTCCATTTTACCAGGCGTTACACGAATGTCTGTTCTGGAAATTTTAAAAGATTGGGGAATGAACGTAAACGAACGAATGATTTCCATAGACGAAGTTTCCGAAGCATATAATAATAATTCGCTTGTAGAAATATTCGGCACCGGAACAGCGGCAATTATTTCATCGATAAGCAAATTAAAATATAACGAAACTATTATGCAATTTGACGAAAACAACGCCGGAGAATTAGGCACAAAACTATACGAAGAAATTCTCGGAATTCAATACGGAACAAAAGAAGATAAATTCGGTTGGATGCAGTTTATTGATTAACCTTCTTAGAATTCACCTTTCCAAAAAACTCCAAAGTTATAATTTTGGAGTTTTTTTTATTTTAAAACGCTTTTACTTAGCTCCAATTTTATGTAATTATTTAAGATACTTGTTAAAAATTAAATTTTTATATTAAAATTGGTCTAACCGAATTAAGCAAAGTAAGATTTTAGTTCGTTTTCACACCTCTACACTCGAAACGGACAAGGCCACTGGGTGTAACATTATTACTGTTCCAATTTTCAGAAGTTTTAAAATAACCGTATAATAAAACATCTATTTATTTTTCACTTGACATAGTGTACATTTTTTCACTATATTTTTAGTGAACATTTTATCACTATAGAGTAAAACATGACAGAGCGTCAAAAAGACATTTTAACATTTATAAATTCATTTATAAATACCAACGGTTTTCCTCCTTCATACAGACAGATAGGAAATCATTTTAACATAAAAAGTACATTCGGTGTTAAACGCCATTTGGATGCCTTAATAAAAAAAGGTTATATTAAAATAGATAGCAAATCGAACCGTTCGATTTCATTAACGGATAAAGCCACATCCATTTTTAATGAAATTAAAGAAAACAATATAATCGAAATTCCCGTATTAGGTAGGGTAGCCGCCGGTTATCCGGTTTTTGCCGAAGAAAATATTGAAGGTACTTTATTCATAGATTCGAACCTAATAAAAAGAGGTAACGAAAAAATATTCGGATTAAAAGTAAGGGGCGATAGTATGATTGAAGATGGTATTTTCGAAGGTGATACGGTAATTGTAAAATCGCAAAAAAATGCAAATAACAACGATATTGTTATTGCCATGATTGACAAAGAAACAACCGTGAAACGGTATTTTAAAAACAAATCCGAAATAAAACTTATACCGGCAAACAAAAATTACGAACCGATTAATGTAACGGTAAAAAACGAATTTTCAATACTCGGAAAAGTTATAGGTATTTACAGAGTGTACAATTAAGGAAATTAAATGAAATCCGAAATACTTTTTAATGCAATAAATAAAAGACAAAAAATAAAATTTGTTTATGAATTTCTGCCCATGGAAATTGAACCGTATTATCTTTCAATAAATAAAAACGGTAATAAAGTTGTTTACGGCAGAACAAATGCTTCAAATAGAATTCAAGCATTTGAATTTAATAAAATATTTAATATTAAAGTTTTAAGTAAATCCAAATTTTCTCCCATTATTCCTATTTTATCAATTTATAAATAAGGAGGAAAAATGAAAGAAAGCGTAAAACAACAGCAAGTTGACGATTTAATAAGCCACTTTTGGAGGAACGGATATTTAACAATAAAAAGAAAATACGGGAAATATTTACCCGAACCCAATTCCGTTGGGCAATACAACGTTGATGCAATTGGAAAACAAAAGAAAAAATATGCTATCGGTATTTTACTAACTGAAGAGGAACTTAAAAATCCGAAAGTTTTTGATAAACTTGAATATTTGGCAACACGCCATACAAAATATACAAACAAAAGAGTTACTCTTTTTGTAGGAGTTCCAAAACATTTGTTTAGTGATGCAAAGCTTAGTATTTCCAAACTTAGCGAAGAAGCAAGAAAAAACATTAAGCTTGTAAGCATTAGAGAAAATAAAAACGATAAATTTATAAATTAAATCTTTAAATATTAAACATTCTTAATTTTAATTATATCTTTTTATTTCTTCCATTTTCTTCAATCGGCAATAAATTATATTCTAAAAATTATTCGGCAACATTATTAAGTTAACTTTATTTTTAACCATACTCCAAATATTTGTTTTTCATTTTCAGACAAATAACATAAATATGGTTTTCAATTTATATCAATCGGCTTACCTTAACTTACAAAAACCATAATGATTTTAACGTTTATAAGCAGTTGCATTTTTTAACTTTTGGCATACATTCCAAATACAAACATGAAATCTCTAAAAAACTAAAAAGGAACAGTAAAATTTTCTTTTAACATTTTTACACTTGCAAAAAAATTTTTTTTCGAGAACCAAACCGATTTTCAGTTGTACAAAGATTTAGTAAATGGGAATGACAAAATAAGTTGCTTTAATGTACCTTGACATTTAGAATAGTGACGGTTATTTTTATAAATTGTGAATAAAATTAGTTGCGAGATTTTTTTTGGCAAAAAAACTGAGTAAATCCGATTTAATGCTCATCGAAGAGACAAAAGCTAACGGCAATATTCCAAAACATATTGCTATTATAATGGATGGAAACGGACGTTGGGCAAATGCCAAAGGACTTCCGAGAGCGGCGGGACATCGAAGAGGTGTTGAAACCGTTCGAACAATGGTTCAATCCTGCATACGTCTTGGTGTTAAATACCTAACGCTTTACACATTTTCTACGGAAAACTGGAACAGGCCCCAGCAAGAAGTAACTATGTTAATGCGGTTAATGGTAAAAAGTCTTAAAAAAGAAACTGCCGAATTAAATAAAAATAACGTTAAAATTACAACTATAGGAAACACAAAAAGTTTACCCGAAATTGTACGCAAAGAACTTAATACCGCAATTAATAAAACCAAACACAATAAAAAATTAGTATTGAACTTGGCTTTAAGCTACAGCGGCAGATGGGAAATTGTTGAAGCAACAAAAAAAATAGCAGAAGATTTTGCCAAAGGTAAAATAACAAAAAAAGATATAACCGAAGAATTTGTATCCAAAAAATTAACAACCGCCAATTTACCCGATCCCGATTTAATGATTAGAAGTGGCGGTGAACATAGAATTAGCAATTTTTTAATCTGGCAAATTGCTTATTCGGAATTATATGTTTCCAAAGTTTTGTGGCCGGATTTTAAATGTAAAAATTTGGTGGAAGCCATTCAAGATTATCAAAATAGAGAGAGAAGATTTGGACTTATTAGTGAACAAATTTCGAAAACCCGCAATGTTCCTCAATCGAAAAACAAGCTTACCAAACAACTTGTTTAGATTTACTTTAATAATATTGATTGTTTTTAGCACCGGTATTTATCCGCAATTCCAAAAAAAATCTTATAAAATTTTGGGAATTTCGGTTCAAGGCAATAAAACAGCCGATGCAAATACTATAATTGCAAACAGCGGACTTAAAGAAGGAACAACTTTGGAAATACCCGGAGATGCCACTAACAATGCAATAAAAAGACTATGGGCACTCGGTATATTCAACGATATTAAAATTATAGCTGATAAAAAGCTTGACAACGGTATTTTTTTGCTAATTAAACTTAAAGAACTTAACAGAATTGAAAATGTTATTATTCGAGGCAACGACGAACTTGACGAAAGCGACATTGAGAAAAAAATTTCATTAGTCAGCGGACAAACATTAAAACCTCAGGAAATAAAAAAATCCATAAACAAAATAAAAGAACTTTACGAAGAAGAAGGATATTTAAATGCCGAAATAACTCCACTTACTTTTTCGTTTCTTTCTTCCGATACTTCTCAAAATGTTATAACAGTTACTTGGCAAAACAGTAAAAATCCCGATGACATTGAAACCACAACATATAAATTCGATCCTAAAATAAAATCGAACATTATAGGACGAATTAAAAACCGCGAACTATTGGTTTTGCACATTAACGAAGGTACGGAAGTAAAGGTAAGAAGCATTACATTTAGCGGCAATAAAGCATTTGACGATTCCAAACTTAGAAGCGCTTTGGACGAAACCGTTCAAGATGCTTGGTGGCGTTTTTGGAACTCTGCAAAATTTAAAAGAAAAGATTTTGAAAAAGATAAAGAAGCACTTACTACATTCTATCAAAAAAACGGTTACAGAGATTTTGAAATTCTATCGGATTCAATTTCTTTTTCGCCTGATAAAAAATATATGGACATTCATATAAATGTTTATGAAGGTCCGCAATACAAAATAAGAAATATAACTTGGGAAGGAAACACAGTTTACCCGGACGCACTTTTAACGGAAAGATTAGGATTTAAAAAAGGAGATATTTATAACTACGAATTATTTAATCAAAATTTATTCGGAAATAAAACCCAAACAGACGTTGCCTCTTTATTTTTAGATAACGGATATTTAACATTTCGTCAAGAAGTTTCTGAACAGAAAGTTGCGGAAGATTCTATAGACATAAACATAAAGGTAACCGAAAACAACCAATTTAAAATAGGTTCTGTTGATATAACAGGTAACGATAGAACCAAAGACAAAGTAATCCGAAGAGAACTTTACACCGTTCCGGGAGATTATTTCAGAAGAAGCAACGTAATGCGCAGCATACAACAACTTGCCAATTTACAATATTTCAATGTGGAACAACTTTACAAAAAAGGTGTTGATTACAAACCTGTTTCCGATAGTTTGGTTAATTTGGTTTATCATGTTGTGGAAAAATCCAGCGATTTTATTAATGCTTCCGTCGGTTACAGCGGATTTTTCGGATTTAGCGGTTCTATCGGATTTACTCTGTCTAATTTTTCATTAGCCGAACCTTTCCAACTTGGAGGCGGACAAATACTTAACTTTAATTGGCAATTCGGTGTTGGAAATTATTACAGAACATTTGCGCTGGGCTTTACGGAACCTTGGTTTATGGATACACCGACTTCACTGGGGTTTAATATTAACGATACAAGACAAAGATATATTTACGATTTACGTCAATCGGGTATTTCCCTTACGGTAGGACGCAGATTAAAGTGGCCGGATGACAGATTTTATATTCAAGGCTCTTTACGTTTTCAATATAATAACGTTCTAGACGGAAGAAATTTTTATGCAACTGGAATTTCACATCAATACACCGCGGGATTGGCTATTAACCGTGCGGATATAGATAATCCTATCTTCCCTTCCATCGGTTCTAGAATTGCTTTTAATTTCGATCTTTCCGGTGGTCCGTTCCTTCCGGGTGACGTTGATTATTACAAAATGCAATTTAAAGCGGATTGGTACAGAAAATTATTCGGAACAAACAGAATTGTTTTTTATACCGGTGCCGATATCGGTTATATTCACGAACTAGTAAAAGGAACAACAATTCAACCGTTTGAATTTTTCTACATGGGTGGTAACGGTTTAATAATTGCAACAACACCGTTAAGAGGTTATCCGGATAGATCCATCGGTCCTAAATTTAACGATAATAATATAGGCGGCCGTGTAAAATTAAAATATACAACAGAACTAAGAGCCGCACTTACTTTGGAACCAATGCCAATTTATTTAATTGCTTTTGCCGAAGCCGGAAATGCCTTCAGAAATTTACCTACGGCAAATTTATTCGATTTGAAAAAATCCGTTGGGGTTGGCGCCAGAATTATGATTAACCCAATCGGTTTAATCGGTTTCGATTACGGCTACGGTTTCGATAGAAAATCTGTTGACGGAGAAGACCCTAAATGGGAATTCCATTTTCAATTCGGTAAAGGTTTCTGATTTTTATTTAATTAAGAAAATTTCACTAAAAGTATCATAACTTTAATATTTATAATATATTTACAATAAATAAATACAAATACTTAACAAACAAAGAGGTAAAATTGAAAACTTCGAACATCTTAATATTTTTATTACTTTTGGTCTCATTAACATTTGCACAAAACAATCAAAAAATCGGTTGGGTAGATTCCGGTGTAATATTGCAACAATATCCGCCCGCAATAAAAGCCCAAAGCGATTTGGACGCATTAACCGCAAAATGGACAAAATCCATAGACAGCATGAAAACGGCTCTTCAGAAAGAATACGCAAAAGCTCAAAAACAATTTGCGAACATGACACCGGACAAACAAAGAGAAGTTCAGCAACAACTTGTTCAAAAAGAACAACACATACAACAATTTCAACAACAAAAATTTGCTCAACCTAACGGAGAATTGTTTTTAAAACAACAAAAATTATTAAAACCGATTAAAGATAAAATTCTTAAAGCAATTGATTACGTTAGAAAAAAAGAAGGTATGAACTTCGTGTTTGACAAAACCGGAGATGTTCTTTTATTATTTGCCGATCCGCAATACGATATTACAAATGCAGTTTTAGACAAATTAAAACGAGGCTAATAAACCATGCTTTTTATAGAGGTTTGCAAGTTGACTTTTACAATTTTCAAACCTCTATTTTTTTATATAAAACTTTAGGAGCAATAAAATGAAAAAGATATTTTTACCTGTTCTTATTCTGTTTCTATTCTCTTTTTCAATTATTTCGGCACAACTTAAAATCGGATATGTTGATTCCGAAGCAATTATAAAACAATTACCCGATGCACAAGACGCACAAAAAAATATTGATTTGCAAATTGACAAATGGGAAAAAGAAATAAAAAAACTTAGGCAAAAATGGAAAGACAAATTTGACGATTACCAAAGAAGAAAGTTGATAATGAGCAAACAAAAAAGAGCCGAAATGGAAAAAGAACTTGTTGATTTGGAACAAGATGTTACACGTTACAAACAAAATATTTACGGTGAAAACGGAAAACTGTTCAAATTGCAGGAAGAGCTTATGAAACCGATACAAAATCAAATTTTTAATGCAATAGACGAAGTTGCCAAAGAAGGTAACTTCGACTTTATATTTGATAGAAGCGGAGACCTTATATTTTTATATGCGAAAGAAAAATATGATGTTACTCCTCAAGTACTTAATAAATTACAATAACAAATGAAAACGAGCGTAAGGAATATAGCTAATATTGTAAACGGTGAAATAATAGGTAACCCGAATTTAATTATAAACAATGTTGCAAGAATTGAAGAAGCACAGCAAGGTGAGCTTTCTTTTTATTATGACCCGGCATATAAAAAATATTTAAAAACAACAAAAGCATCTGCCGTTATTATCGGAAATAAAAACGAAACGATTTCCGATAAAACCACTTACATCATTGTTGATAAACCTAATATTGCATTTCAGAAAATAATACTTAAATATTTTAATCCGAATTTTAAATTTTCCGGTATTGCCGAATCTGCAAAAATATGTAAAACCGTAAAACTTAAAAAAAACATTGGGATTGGAGACAATGTATATATTGGAGAAAATTGTATAATTGAAGAAGGAGTAACAATATATCCCAATACGGTAATAATGAATAATTGTAAAATAGGTAAGAATACATTGATATTCCCAAACGTAACAATAAGAGAAGATACGATAATCGGGAACAACGTAATAATACAACCCGGTGCGGTAATAGGTTCCGACGGGTTCGGTTATCTGAAAAATCCGGAAGGTGTTTATAATAAAATACCACAAATAGGAAATGTTATTATTGATGATGATGTTGAAATAGGAGCAAATGTTACAATAGACCGTTCATCGTTAGGCTCCACAATTATAGGCAAAGGAGTTAAACTGGATAACCTTGTACAAGTAGCCCACAATGTTACAATTGGTTCCAATACTGTTTTTTCATCTCAATCCGGTATTGCAGGCAGTTCCAAAATAGGGAAAAATTGTATTGTTGCCGGGCAAGTTGGAATTGTCGGACATCTAAAAATAGGAGATAATGTGATAATAGGAGGTCAATCCGGAGTTACCAAATCTATAAAAAAGCCGGGCACATATTTCGGAACTCCCGCAAAAGAAATTAAAACCAGTCTTCGCCTTGAAGCACACATACGCAATTTACCAAGTTACGCAGATGAAATTAAAAATCTGGAAAATAAAATTACCGAATTAAAGCTTAAATTATCAAATATTAAATCATAAGGAAATTTTTAATGCTCGATCTTCAAACAACCATAGGTAAAGCCGTCTCAATTTCCGGTGTCGGATTACATACCGGAGGTTCTTCTACAATGACATTTAAACCCGCACCCGATAATTACGGTATAAAATTTATCAGAACCGACTTGGGCAATAAACCTGAAATACCCGCTCTTGTTGAATACGTTGTGGATGTTTCCAGAGGAACAACTTTAGGCCTTGGCGATGTAAAAGTCCATACGGTAGAACACGTTTTGGCTGCAATTGCCGGGCTTCAAATAGATAATATTATTATAGAACTTGATAATGAAGAACCACCTATTGGGGATGGAAGTGCAAAACCTTTTGTAGATAAACTTTTTGAAGCAGGAATAGTAAAGCAAAAAACGCCAAAAGATTATTTAATAATAGATAAAACCATAACATATAAAAATGAAGACGAACAGGTTGATATTGTAGCTTTACCTTTGGATGGTTTTAGAATGACGGTTATGGTAGATTATAAAAACCCCGCTCTGGGTAGTCAGCATACCGGTTTGTTCGATTTGGAAGGCGAATTTGTAAAAGACTTTGCACCTACAAGAACATTTTGTTTTTTAAGTGAAGTTGAAGCATTGGTTGATCAAGGTTTAATTAAAGGAGGAAACATTGATAATGCAGTTGTAATAGTTGACCATGAAATTTCCGAGGAAGAACTTAATAACTTAAGCGGCAAACTCGGTTTAACCGAGAAAATTACAATCGGTAAAAACGGATTTTTAAATGAAAATAATTTACGTTTTAAAAACGAACCTGTACGTCATAAGTTATTGGATATGCTTGGAGACCTTGCGTTAATAGGTGCTCCGTTAAAAGCACAAATACTAGCCGCTCGTCCCGGACATAAATCCAATGTTGAGTTTGCCAAAATTGTTAGAAAACTTTATCAACAAAAACAATTGGAAAAACAATATCAACATGTAAAAAAAGAGGGTGTTATTTTCGATACCGTTGCAATTCAAAAAATTCTTCCCCACCGGTATCCTTTTTTACTTGTTGATAAAATAATTCATCTTGAACTTGATAAAAAAGTTATAGGTATAAAATCCGTTACTGTTAACGAACCTTTTTTTCAAGGACATTTTCCCGGTCAACCTATAATGCCCGGTGTTTTGATTATAGAAGCAATGGCACAAACCGGTGGTATTCTTATGTTAAATTCGGCAGAAAATCCATCCGAAAAACTTGTACTTTTTATGGGAATAGATAAAGCCAAATTCAGAAAACCGGTTGTACCGGGCGACCAACTTTTTATTGAGGCGGAATTACTTAATAAAAGAAATCGCTTTGTTGTTATTAAAGCCAAAGCAAAAGTAGGTAACAATATTGTTGCCGAAGCGGAATTAAAAGCCGCAATCGTTAACAGAAATAATTTAGAAAATTAAATGAATAATATTCATCCTACAGCCATTGTCAGTTCTAAAGCCGAAATCGGCTTCAATAATATTATTGGTCCTTTTACATTTATTGAAGACGACGTTATTATAGGAAACAATTGTATTATCGGTTCTCACGTTGGAATTTATAACGGTGCGCGTATTGGAAATAACGTAAAAATTTATCAATCGGTTTCCGTTGCAAATCATCCTCAAGATTTAAAATTTAAAAACGAAGTAACAACCTTTGAAATTGGTGACGGAACTATTGTTAGAGAATTTGTTACTTTAAACCGCGGTACGGCAGAATCCGGAACATCTGTTATAGGCAAAAACTGCCTTCTTATGGCTTATGCACATATTGCACATGATTGCGTTGTTGGAAACAATTGTATAATTGCCAATTCGGTTCAATTAGGCGGTCATGTAAAAATTGGCGATTGGGCAATATTAGGCGGAGGTTCTTTGGTTCACCAATTCTGTAAAATAGGTGAACATGTAATGTTGGGCGGAGGTTACAGAGTAATTGCGGATATTCCTCCTTTTGTAACCGCTGCTGGCGATCCTTTAAGATACAGAGGCTTAAATACAATAGGGTTAAAACGCAGAGGTTTTTCCAATAATGATATTTATAAAATTAAAAATATATATTCTTTTATTTTCTCCAAAGGTTTGAATCTTTCGCAAGCTAAGCAAAAAATTAAAGAAGAATTCGGAAACGATGAATATGCCAAAGCCATTCTTTCTTTTTTAGATAAAAGTACAAGGGGTTTAATCAAAAAGTGAAATGGTTTTTAATTGAGCATGATTTCTTTTCCGGACAATATAATATGGAGTTTGATTTAAAACTTGTAAATAATAACTTAAATTCCTCCGCCTATTTAAGATTTTACGGTTGGAAACCTTATTGCATTTCACTCGGTGCAAATCAAAGTATTTCCGAAATTAAAACCGACAAAGCTTTTAAAAATAATATTGATATAGTAAAACGACCGACCGGAGGCAGAGCAATTTTACATGCTCAAGAACTTACTTACTCTGTTGTTTTGCCTAAAATTAAAACAATAAGCGGTAAAGAAGTTTATGAAAATATTTCAAATGCAATTATTTACGGTTTACGTCTTTTTGATGACAAACTTAAAAATGTTGACTTGGAAAAAGTAGAACCAAATTTCGGAAAACTATTAAAACAATCCTCCGGTTTAATGTGTTTTTCCAGTACGGCAAAAAACGAAATTAAGTTTAACGGGAAAAAACTTGTGGGAAGTGCCCAACGTAAAATAGGAAGTTCATTGTTGCAGCACGGTTCTATTTTAATTGGTAACTATCACCGTCATTTGGTTGATTATTTAAACTTAAAAGATGAAAATGAAATTATAAAACTTTCAAACGAATTAAAAAATAAAACCATAGAGATTGAAACGATTTTACAAAAACCTGTTAATTTAAAACATTTACAAAATTCAATAATTCAAGGGTTCGAAAAATTTTTTAATATTAAATTTCATAATACAAGCGTTTTTTCTTTTTAATTGAAGAATTATTATATCTTTTTTTAAACTCCGTTTATTTTTTGCTCTGCTCTATGGAAAACAAAATGGAACAACGGGAAAAACAAAAACTATAACGGATAAATTAACAAATAAAATCTTTATGTTTAATCTAAATACATTAAAACGGATAATTATATTTTCATTATTGCACTTAAATAAAAAGTTTAAAAAGAAAGTTTGCCGTTTGAACAAACAAAAAATCCGTTACAATTTTTTAACTTGCCCAAACGGTAATTGCAATAATGCAAGGATTATGAATCGATGAGAATATCAGATAAAAAATATTTTAACAATATAGCCGGATTTTTATTTGTTTTTATTTTTTCGCTTTTATTCAAAAATATATTTTCTCAATCCCAAAAAATTGAAAAATATTTAGATGGTGTTATTGTAACGGATATTAAAAACGATAGAAAAGATATTTGGGTGGCTTCCGAAGGAGATGGAATTTTTAAGTTTATACATTCAAAAAACAAATGGATAAATTTTTCTTCATCAAACCGAAGACTTAAACAAGATTTTTTTCATTGCATCGAAACAAGTAAAAGATATATTTGGGCAGGCTCTACCAACGGATTATATATTTACGATAAAAAAAGATATAAATGGAAAAGAAAATTATTTCGCAAAGGCGGACAATTCGGGAATTGGATTAGAGCTTTGAAATACGATAAAAAAAACAAAATCCTTTGGATTGGAAGATTTAAATTTCTTACAAAATATAATTTGCGAAGAAGAAAATATTACAATTATAACTTAACAATAAACAACAATAGTAAAACCAATTCGATAAAATCGTTATTCTTAGACGGCGATAGTTTATTATGGATTGGAACGGAAGCTGGGCTTCATAAGTTTAATAAAAAAGGAAATTTAAGAAAAAAACGCGGCTTATATTTTTACGACAATAAAACTAACGACTATTTTAATAACGAAGGAAAACAAGTTTCTGTTTCCGCAATCATAAGTGAACAAAACAATATTTGGTTCGGAACCAATGAATTTGTTACTAAAGAAAATCCGGATTTTAATTTGGGCGGTTTATTTAAATTCAACAGAAATATTTACTGGACTAAATTCGGAACAAACAACGGATTAAACGGTAATGGAATTTGGGATTTGGAAATAGCCGGAAACTACCTTTGGGTAGCGGTTTACAAGTTCAATCCTTTCAGTAAAAAAGAAATGGGAAAAGGCTTGGCTATTATTAATAGAGCAACCAACAAAATAATAAATGTTCAAAATCCGCCTATACCTAATAACGTAAAATCCTTGCTTTTTGACGGGAAAAATATGTGGTTAGGAACAAATGACGGTTTGTATAAAGTTCCTCTCTACAATAACGCAATTGCAAATTTTAACAATTAAATATTTTATTTTTTAAATTTAAGAGATATTTATGGATAACGTAATTAAAACAAAAAACGAAATTTTAGAAATTAGAAACCGCTATAAAAAGCAAGGTAAAAAAGTGGTATTTACAAACGGAGTGTTCGATATTTTGCATGCTGGACATGTAGATTATTTGGCAAAAGCAAAAAAATACGGCGATGTTTTAATATTGGCTCTAAACAGCGATGCTTCGGTAAAAAGAATTAAGGGCAACAAAAAACCTATTGTACCGCAAAATGAAAGAGCATTTATTTTATCAAATTTAAAATCCGTTGATTATGTAACTGTTTTTGAAGAAGATACACCACAAGAAATTATTGATATATTAGTTCCCGATGTTCTTGTAAAAGGAGCCGATTGGCCTTTGGATAAAATTGTTGGAAGAGATACAGTTGAAAAAAACGGCGGTGTTGTTAAAAGAATAGAATTTGTTTCTCAACAATCTACAACAAACATAATAAAAAAAATATTAACCGTTTATAATGAGTAACAAAAAATCCGAAAACATGAAACCTGAAATAAAGAAAGTTAAACGCTCTCTTTTTCATAAAATTGTTAATTTCTTTATTGCTATTGCGGGTTTGTTTTTTTTCTTGTTAATAATTTTTTTCGGTTTTTCTCAAACCGAAACTTTTAGAGAATTTTTAAGAAAGGAAATTATTAGACAAGTACCAAAATCGTTAAATGCAAATATATACATAGAAAAAATTGACGGTTCGATACTTTCGTCTATAATTTTAAAAAACACAGTATTATATTCCCACGGCGATACAATTTTAAATGCTAATGAAATTACCGTTAAAACCAGTCCGGCTCATTTATTCCTAAAAAAAATACTTATACGTGAATTTTCGCTTAAAGACGCAACTATAAATCTGCAACAAAAACAAAACGGCAAATGGAATTTCGATAAATTATTTTCCGGAAACGAACCAACAAGTAAGACTAACGCTACTAAAAGAAACGAAGGAAACTTCCCTTTTATTATTCAAGTAAATAATTTGTTTTTTCACAATGTTAATTTGATAAAACAATCGTTCGACAAACATAATTCAAAAAAATATTATAAACATTTAAATTTTGACGATTTAAGATTTAACAATATATTTCTGGATGCAAAAATTTATGCCAATCTTTCCGAAGCAATTGTGAAACTGTACTTAAATAACTTGTCCGTTAAACCGAACTTTAATTCGTTTAATCTCAAAAAACTTTCTTGCATGGTAGAGTTAAATAAAAATTATGCAAAAATCGGCAATTTGATATTAAAATCCGACAGTAGCTATATAAAACTTAATGCCGAAATAGACAGTTTAAATTTACTTGGGAATATAAAATTAAAAAATTTTAAAGAATACCCTATTAAAATAAAAGCCGAAGCAAAACCTTTTAACTTTGATGATCTTTCAACATTTATCAATGCAACCAATATTCTCAAAGGCAAAGCTCAATTCGATATAATTGCAAAAGGTTATTTCGGAAATCTTAATGTTAGCAAATTTAACGTTAATTATTTGAATTCCGAATTAAAACTTAAAGGTAAAGTAACAAACCTGCATAAACCTCAAAATTTATTTTTCGATGTTCAACTTGCAGATTCAAAACTAAATGAAACCGACATAATAAAATTGCTACCAAGCATAGCAATTCCGAAATACGATAGTTTAATTTTTAATAATCTGAATATTAACTTTAAAGGTGAACCTTTAAGATTTCATGTGGTTCTGAATTCGAATATAAAAAAGGGGAATATTAATCTAAATACTTTTATGGACTTAACAAAAAAAAATGCCGAATATGATATTGCGTTCAATACCGAAAAATTGAATCTTTTTCCGATTATCGGAACCGTTACAAATTTAAATGGGAACGGTATTATCAAAGGAAACGGTTTTAACCCAAATACAATGTTAACAAACCTTAATATGAATGTATCCTCATCATCGTTCAAGCATATTAAAATTGATTCTTTACATTTAGACGGCTCTGCAGATTCGAAAATTATAAAACTAAAACTTTCTTCGGTAATTAATAATGCCAAATCCAATATACTTGGTGTTTTGGATTTAACAGATTCCCAAATGCCTGTTTATGATTTAACGGGTAAAATAAAAGGGTTTAATTTGGAAACTTTTACAAATCAACCCGGAGATTCGTCTAATCTTAATTTTTCTTTTTCTGCAAAAGGAAGAAACTTAAAACTTGACAACATGATTGGGAAATATATTATTAAATTGGAACCTTCGTTTTTAAGAGGAGTTGAACTGGAAGAATCCGTTATCAATTTGGCACTAAATAAAAATATTGATGAAAGAAAAATAAATTTAATTTCCGACTTTGTTGATTTTAATATAAACGGAAAATTTTCTCTTCAAAAAGCAATAGACATTTTAACCTATGAATCCGAAATTATAACCGAAAATATCTCTAAAAAAATTACGGAATTTAATCCTATTGATAAGAAGACCGAACAAAGTTTTTTTAGTTATTCTTCAATACCGGAAATTGTAAAAGAACCTTTAGCATTCGACTTTAATTTTAAATTTAAAAATTTCGATTTAATTGCATTATTTACAAAAAATGAAAAACTTGATATTTCAGGAAACGGAGTGGGAAAAGTTAAAAACGATTCTTCCAACTTTGCCATAAGTACCAAGATAAACATTAAAAATATGTTGAGTAAAAGGAAAAGCAAACTTCTTTATTTATCAAACGTAAAAACTAATTTTAATTTCAGCAGAGATAACAGAATAACTTCATACAATAAAATTTTCGGAACAATAAATTTGGAAGGAGATAAAATTTACACCGGAGTTGAAATGAAAAATATTACGGCGGATTTTATTTTTAACAAAAACAAATTGTTTTTTAATTCAGCTCTTGATATAGGCAACAATCTTTCTACCGAAACCGAAGGAATTATCAATACTTTTGGTGAAAAACAAGAAATTGTATTTAACAACATTTTACTCAATTATAAAAACATCGAATGGAAAATTAACAAACAAAGTAAAATTTTATTTACCGATAACGGAATTGAATTTGATAATTTTACTCTGAATAATAATTCTACTCTATTAAAATTTAAAGGTAATATAAACAACAACGAAACTCATAACTTAATAGCCGAAATAAATCATTTCCCGGGTAAAATAATTTCGAAATATTTTTTTGATAAAAATCAACAACCTATAAATGCCGATATAAATTTCAAAATTACTTCATCCGGTTCTTTAACATCGCCTAAAATAACTTCCGAATTACAGGTAAACAATTTTGCTTACAACGGAATTAAATTCGGTGATCTTATTTCAAATTTCAGTTATTCACTTAATAATGGAAAAATTGATATAAATTTTACCGATAAATCTCCGTATCAAAATAAACTTTTGGAACTGCACGGTAATTTGCCGCTAAATATCAATTACTTGGATAGCACAAAAATTATTTCCGATAGCAAAGATATATCACTTTTATTGGAAACAAACAATTTTGATATTGCAACCTTTGCCAATCTTCTTCCTTATATCAAAAATCAAAAAGGAAAAATTTCCGCTAAAATTAATATTGGAGGAAATTTGAAAAATTTGCATTCAAAAGGATTTATCCGATTGAACAACGGATTATTCACTTACAGAGATAACAATTTGGATTATTCCATCAAATTCAAATCCACAATAAAAGATCAGAAAGCGGTTATTGATAGTTTGATACTTTCAAACTATTACGGTTCAAAATACAAAGGTACTCTGAAAGGCAAAGGATTTATTGAACTTAAAAAATTACCTTTCAGTAAAATTGATGTTGACATAACCGGCAACTTGGCTTTATTAGGGAAAAAATCCAAAACAAGAAAAGCTTCCGTTTACGGAGATCTGTTTATCAAAACAGATGACAAATGGAAATTTTTATACGAAAACGGAAAATTCAATTTTGACGGGAATGTTATTGTTGATAAAGCAAAACTGATTTATGCTTCAAAAGAAAAAGCCAAAGAAGCTAATTCCCAAATAATTTACAAATATATAAAAGATACCACCAACGTAAATAAAAACGAACAAGTTTTCAGAAATATTTTAAGTCTGTTTAAAAAGAAAAAAAATAATTTCAAAGAAAAAAGTAAATTTGATTTTAAAACCAACATTTTTATAAACAACATTGTATCAATGGATTTTTTAATGTTTCCCGAATTAAATCAGAAACTTCATATTGAAACCACCGGCAAATTGGAATTTCAAAAAATCAACAATGAATTTAAAACACAAGGAACACTTCAATTATTGGAAGGTTCGCACTTGGATTTTTTCAAAACATTTGATGCCAAAGGTAACATTACTTTTGAAAGCGATGTTACAAACCCACGATTAAATGTGGTTGCAACATACATTGGCGAAATTGAAAATTTTGAAGGAACCAACAAAACAAAAGATGTTGCCGTTAAACTTAAAATAAATTCTCCTTTATCGGAACTTGGAAAAAATTTGGCCAACAATAAAGAAAATCTTTTGGTTTACGTTGGCAGAAATCAAATTGAAAATGATATACCGGATCCGCGTTTTGACGCAGCCAATGCTTTAACGTTTATATTATTGGGGCAGTTAAGTTTAGACTTAACGGAAGAACAAAAATCCACATTAAGCTCCTGGACGGAAAACACTGCATTTTCACTTTTAGGTTCTCAACTAACTTCGTATCTTAACAGCGTATTCGGGGGAATAATAAACAATATCAAAGTTCAGCGAAACTCTTTGGAAAATTCTTATAAGTTTTTGTTTTCCGGAAAGTATAACAACATCCGTTATTCTTTCGGTGCAAATACAAAATATTTTCAAGCCGAAAAAGCAGACATTAAATTCGAGTATCTTTTCAATCCGAATTTTTTAATTAGAATAGAACAGAAAGATCCGATAGTACCAACATACGACGAAAGAAAAATTCAAGAATTAGGTTTAAAATTTAAATTGGCATTTTAATATGAAAAAAAAACTAAAACTGTTTTTTACAAACAATCCGAACTTATCTATAAAAGCAAAATCATTAGCTAAAAAATTAAAAATTAAAAACTTAAACAATTATGCAAAGCTAAAAGAAAATTTACACCTATTGGTTAGAGAAGATTTTCTTAAAAAAAGCGGCAAACGTTTTAAGCTTAATAAAGAATCCAAAAAAAAATATATTGGAACATTACAACTTGTTAGCGGACAAAATTACGGATTTGTAATACCCGATAATAAAAAACATAAGGATATTTTCATTTCCGAAAAACACTTATCAACAGCATTTAACGGAGATAAAGTTGAAGTAGTGCTTTTTGCAAAAAGAAGCGGTAAAAATTTGGAAGGTCAAATAACGGCAATAATTAAACGAGCAAAAAAAGAAATTGTGGGTACATTAAAAAAATCCAAATCTTTCTATTTTGTTGAACCGGACGAAACAGATATTTACAGAGACATTTATATTTCCCAAAACAATTTACACAACGCCAAAGACGGAGATAAAGTTGTAGTTTCAAAAATTATTTGGGAATCTGGTAAATTAAATCCCGAAGGAAAAATTACCGAAATTTTAGGTAAAGCCGGAACTTACGATGCCGAAATTGCCTCTATTGCAAGAGAGTTCGGATTAAGATACAAATTTTCCAAAAGTGTTCTTAACCAAGCCGCAAAGTTAACAACTAAAATACCGGCAGATGAAATAGCAAAACGCTTGGACTATCGTAATAAAAAAGTTTTTACCATAGATCCCGAAACTGCAAAAGATTTTGATGATGCAGTTTCAATAGAAAAACTTAATAACAATAATGTTTTAATTGGCATACACATTGCCGATGTTAGTTATTATTTACCAAAAGGAACACCGATTTTTAAAGAAGCGGAAAAACGAGCAACCAGTGTTTACTTGGTTGGTAAAGTTATACCTATGCTACCAGAAAAATTATCCAATAACATTTGTTCTCTTGTTCCGAATAAAGATAGACTTACTTTTTCGGTTATTGTTGAATTTACTCCGAATGGTAAAATGGTAAATTATAAAATTAGTAAAACCGTTATCAACAGCAAAAGAAGATTTACATACGATGAAGTTCAAACTATAATTGAAACACGAAAAGGAGAACTTAAAAATGAAATTTTGGAATTAAATAGAATTGCAAAAATTTTACGCAAAGAAAGAACAAAAAAAGGTAGCATTAATTTTACTACACCCGATATAGAATTTGTACTTGATAAAAACGGAAATACAAAAGATATTAAATTAAAAAAATCCAACGAAAGTCATCAATTGATTGAAGAATTTATGCTTTTGGCAAACCGGATTATTTCTGCACATGTAAATAAAAAAGAAAAAGATAAATACCCTTTTGTTTACCGCATACACGATTTGCCCAACGAAGAAAAAATTATGGAATTTTCTAATTTTGTAAATTCATTAGGTTATAGTTTTAATCCCAAAGCAGAAAACAAATCGTTGGAATTGCAGAAACTTTTGGAAAGTACAAAAGGTACGCCGGAAGAAGCGGTTATAAACGAAATTGCAATCCGTTCAATGGCAAAAGCAGTTTATTCAACAAAAAACATAGGACATTTCGGTTTGGGATTTAAATACTATTCTCATTTTACATCACCTATCAGGCGTTTTCCGGATCTTGTTGCACATCATCTTATTTACAATTATATTTCCAAGCAACCCAATTCTTTCGGTAAAAAACGGCTTGAAGATATTTGTGAACATTCTTCGCAAATGGAACGTAACGCTATAAATGCCGAAAGATTATCAATTAAATTAAAGCAAATAGAATTTCTGAAAAATAAAATCGGTGAAACATTCGACGGTATAATTTCCGGAGTTACACATTTTGGTATTTTTATTGAACTTAACGAAACTTTAGCCGAAGGTTTAATTCACATGAAAGATTTGGACGATGATTATTATATTTTCGATGAAAAAAATTATTCACTTATCGGAAGTTCATCCGGTAGGCAATTTAGACTTGGGGATAAAATTAAAGTTAAACTTAAAAACGTAAATGAAGAAAAAAGAGAGATTGATTTTACACTTTTATAACACTGTTTTTTTATTATATTCAGTAAGTTTTAATTATTTTGTTTTACCTGTTATTTAATTATTTTGCATTTTATAAAGGCATTAAAATGTTTAAAGCTAAAAACATATTACTATTATTGTTTATTTCATATACAACTATTTTATCACAATTCGGTAAAAATAAAGTTCAGTATAGAGAACATGATTGGAGTTATATACAAACAAAACATTTCGATATTTACTTTACCGAAGAAGGAAACGATGCTGCCGAATATACCGCCACTTCTGCCGAAGAAGCTCTTTCCGATATCGAACAAAAATTAAATTATCAAATTAATAACAGAATATCTCTTATTGTTTACAATTCGCATAACGAATTTCAAGAAACAAATACATCAGACGGATATTTATCGCAAGGCATTGGTGGTTTTACCGAACCTTTTAAAAACAGAGTTGTCTTCCCTTTCGAAGGATCGTTCAGCAAATTTAAACATGTAATTCATCACGAGCTTGTACATGCCGTAATTAGAGATTTTCTTTACGGAGGAACTATCCAAAATATAATTGCAAAAGGCATTACACTGCAACTTCCTATTTGGTATCACGAAGGCATGGCAGAATTCCTTTCGAGCGGTTGGGAAACAAATTCCGATATGTTTTTAAGAGATGCGGCAATAAATGAATATTTGCCCGACATAAAAAATTTAAACGGTTACTTTGCTTACCGCGGCGGACAAGCTTTATTTAAATACATTGCCGATACTTACGGCATAGAAAAAGTCGGTGAACTTCTTCATAATATTAAAGCCAAAGGAAGTTTGGCAAACGGATTAAAAACTTCGTTGGGTATTGACCTTAACGAATTAAATGAAAAATGGAAGAAAAGTATAAAAAAAGAATTTTGGCCTGATGTGGCTTTCCGTAAATATCCCGATGATTTTGCCAAAAGATTAACGGATAACAAAAAAATCGGCGGCTTTTATAATACAAGTCCCGCTATATCACCCAAAGGAGATAAAATTGTAATTATTTCCGATAGGGATATTTATTTTGATGTTTACCTAATTAACTCATTCGACGGTAAAGTTATAAAAAAAGTTATCGGTAGCGGAACAACGGAAAACCTTGAAGAACTTAATGTCCTTTTTCCTTCGTTAACCTGGGCGCCAGATAATAAAAGAATTGCTCTTTCAAGTAAAAGTGAAGGTTACGACGAAATTAAAATAATAGATACGGAAACAGATGACGATTATAATCTTCCGTTTAAATTTCCGGGTATAGAATCCGTTAGTTGGTCTCCCGACGGAAATTATATTGCTTTTTTAGGTAGCAACGAACATCAATCCGATATTTATATTTATAATTTTTCAACTAAAAAACTTACTAATTTAACCAATGATATTTTTAGTGATTATTTACCAAGTTGGTCTCCCGACGGAAAAAACATAGTTTTTTCTTCGGACCGAGGTAACTTAAATAAAGATAATTTTCCGCAAGACGGCTATTCGGTTGCAAAATTAAATTCTTATCAATTGGATTTATTTAACATAAATATTGACACAAAAAAAATAACGCGCTTAACCGATTGGGAATTTAGCGATGAAAAATCCGCAGTGTTTTCTAAAAACGGTAAAGAAATAATTTTTATTTCCGATTACAACGGAATTGACAATTTATATAAAAAAAGAATTACCTTAAATAAATCCGATACCGTTAAATCTGTTCTTAACTTACAAGCATTTCCGTTAACAAATTCACTTAACGGAATTTCTTCCATATCTTTATCTAAGGATACAAAAAAACTTGTTTTTTCCACTTATTATAAAGCCGGTTTTAATGTTTTCTTAATTAACAATCCATTCCTAATGAAAAAAATTGATAATGTGAAAATGACCGATTATATGAATCAATTCTATCAAAGCGAAGATACAACTATTTCCGATACAACATTAAATAATGAAATAACAATTGCCGACGGAAAAGAATTTGTTTATAAACACGTTGAAGAAGAAGATACATCCGATAATATAAATCCGGAAATATTTACCGGACAAGTTATAGACTTTGACAACCAACCGATAGACACCACAGATACGGAAGACTACAGCGGTTATGTATTTGCTAATAAAGAAACGGAAAACAATTCCGCTTCAAAAGATAATGAAAAAAATCTTTTCTCCGAAAAACTGGATAGCGAAGGAAATTTTCTCGTTCATAAATATAAAGTAAATTTTTCGCCCGATTTAATTTATGCGAATGCCGGATTTAGTTCTTTATACGGAGTACTTGGTACAACAGTACTTTCTTTTAGTGATGTTCTCGGAAATCACAGATTAATTGGAACAACAAGTTTACAAATCGATTTAAAAAACAGCGACTACGGATTAGCTTACTATTATTTGCCCAAACGAATTAACTACGGTTTTCAGGCTTATCACACCGCAAGGTTTGTGCTTTTAAACAGCCCATACGGACTTTCATTATACAGATTTAGAAGCTTCGGCGGATTAACATCGGCAAGTTATCCGATAAATACTTTTCATCGAATAGATGCCACATTAAGCGTTCAAAGAGTATCCAAAGAAAACTTAGACGTATTGCAAGAGCCGATTGATAAAGAGACTTTTATTGTTCCTTCGCTTAGCTACGTAAAAGATAATACCATGTGGGGTTATACTTCACCAATTCAAGGAACAAGATACAAAATAAATATTTTCGGTAATCCCGGCTTTACCAATAGAAAAAGAAGTTTTTATTCCGTAACCTGGGATTTTAGAAAATACTTTCGGTTTTTTTACGATTATTCTTTTGCTGTTAGATTTTCCGGAGGTTATTCCGCCGGTGCAAGCCCGCAAAGGTTCTTTTTAGGCGGAACGGAAAGCTGGCTTAATAGATCTTTTGCCACAAGAGATATTCCTCTTAATTCCGCTGCAGATTTCATTTTTTTAACACCGGCAATGCCTTTAAGAGGTTATAATTATGCCGAACAACTCGGAACTAAATATTCATTACTTAACATGGAATTTAGAATGCCGCTAATCAGATATCTGGTTACCGGTCCCGTACCAATTTTATTTAAAAATATTATGGGTGTTGCTTTCCTTGATGTCGGTTCCGCTTGGGAAAAAAATAAAAACTTAAAACTATTTTCAAAAAATGTTTTAAATCAAACCGTTACAAACGATTTACTAATAGGTACAGGATTAGGAGCACGAATTTATTTTATGTTTCTCTGGAAGTTTGATGTGGCCTGGACGTACGATCTTCAAAAATTTTCTGGACCAAAATATTATATTTCCATTGGGCTGGATTTTTAAAATCCTAATCTCTACTTATTTTTTTCCGTAGCTTTTTTTTGAGTTACAGGTTCCTTTGATTTTTTTGTTTTTACGGTATCGTTTTTCTCTGCAACTTTTTTAGAAGACGAATTTTTATAATCCGTTTCATAAAATCCGGAACCCTTAAAAATAGGAGACATCCCTGCTCCTATCAATCTTTTAACTTTTCCTTTGCACTTAGGACATTCTGTTAAAGGTGCATCGGTCATTTTTTGAAATTCTTCAAAAACATAATTACATTTTAAACATTTATATTCATACGTTGGCATAGTTAAATCCTACTTTTTTAAGACGCAAATTTACATTATTATTGATTAAAAGAAAATATTTTTAATAGTTTCTAATTTAGTAAGTTAAACCAAATAAATTATATTTTATAAATGAAAAAATATATTTCCAAACTGATTCTTTTTACAATAACTGTAACACTTTCATCTTGCATAAACTATACGCAAGTTACAACTATTAAAACCGATAATTCCGGTAAAATGTTTATACATTATTGGAAAAAATCGGTTCCAAAATTAGATTCATTATATGCTTTAAGAATCGGACTGTTCAACAAAGATTCATTAAAAACAAAATTCAAAGCTACTTACAATAAAATAAACTTCGTAAAAATTTTTAAAAACAATTCCGATAGCACAATACATGCACAAATAGAATTTGAATTTACCGATTTCGATTCATTAAATTTTTTACCTTTTTTCAAAGGAGCAAACCTTTCAATAAAGAACGGTGAAGAAGGAACTAAAATATTTTCACAATTTATTCAACCGGTAACAATAAGCACCGATTCGGTAAAAATTCCTGCAATAATAAAATATACATATTATCTACCCGGAAATATTATTTCGCATAATGCCAATTCGCAATCCAGAAATAAATTGGTATGGAAATTTACACAAGAAGAAATTAAAAACGGAAAAACAATAAAAGCGACCTATATTCCTTTCAAACTTAAAGAAACTCCAAAGTTAATCTATTATTTATCTTTGGCGGTAATTATAATCGTACTTATATTTTTATTTTCAAAAAAGAAAAAATAAAATACAATTACTTCTCTTAAATCAATCGGTTAAAATTTTCTTTATTTGACATACCAAGCGGTTTTACTTATATTTACAAATTACTTTGAAATTTCTTGCTCTAAGGAAAATATATTAAATGGCGAAAGGTCCGATAATGATATTTTCAGGGTCGTCCAACCCTGAACTTTCAAGGGAAATTGCAAAATACCTTGGCATTCCTTTGGGTAATGTTGAGTTAAAACGATTTAGCGACGGCGAACTTTGGGTAAAATATAAAGAAAATATACGTGGTGGAGATGTTTTTATAATACAATCAACTAATCCGCCTTCTGAAAATTTTATGGAATTACTCATTATGCTAGATGCTGCCAAAAGATCTTCGGCATCAACTGTTACTGCGGTAATTCCTTATTTCGGTTATGCAAGACAAGATAGAAAAGATCAACCTAGAGTTGCAATAACCGCCAAATTGGTAGCAAATTTATTAACTGTTGCCGGAGCAGATAGAGTTATTTCAATGGACTTACACGCAGCACAAATTCAAGGATTTTTTGATATTCCGTTTGATCATCTTTATGCTTCAACAGTATTTCTGGATACTTGGAAAAGCAACGATAATAATCTGGTTGTTGTTTCGCCAGACGTTGGCGGAATTAAATTGGCAAGAGCTTATTCAAGGAGATTAAATGTACCTTTGGTTGTTATAGATAAAAGAAGACCAAAACAAAACAAAGCTGAAGTTATGAATATTATTGGCGATGTGGAAAATAAGGATGTTCTTTTGGTAGATGATATAATTGATACCGGCGGAACTTTTGTTTCGGCAATTGAAGCCTTAAAAAATGCAGGAGCAAATGAAATTTACGGTGCCGTTACTCATCCTATTTTATCGGGTGATGCAATAGAAAAAATTGAAAATTCATCAATTTCAAAACTATATATTACAGATAGTATTCCGCTTAACAAAAAATCAAAAAAAATTATTGTTAAAACCGCTTCCGGTTTACTGGCCGAAGCTATAAGAAGAACTCATAATCACGAATCTATAAGTTCTTTGTTCGATATTGATAAAAGTTAGATAATATAAATATGAATAATTGGAGAATGATAAACTATGGCAGAAGTTAACATACTTTCTGAAAAACGGGTAAAAACAACAAAAGGAGATTTGAATCAACTTAGAAAAGCAGGAAACGTACCGGGTGTTTTATATTCTAAAGAAATAGAACAACCGATTAACTTCGTAACATCAGAACTAGCATTACGCCCGGTTGTATATACAAAAGAAATGCATTTAATTAACTTAAAAATTGATGATAAAGAATATAAATGTATATTAAAAGATACCCAATTCGATCCGGTAACGGATAGATTAATACATGTAGATCTTCAAGCAATAAAAACAGGTGAAAAAATTCAAGTACAAGTTCCGATTAAACTCGAAGGTTTGTCAATTGGAGTTAGAAACGGCGGCAGATTACAACAACATTTACATAGATTGGAAATTGAATGTTTACCGAAAGACATACCGGATATTATTCCGCTTGATATTTCAAACTTGAATATTTCAGAATCTTTACACGTTAAAGATTTATCTCTTGGAGATATAAATATACTATCTAAAGAAGATGCTTTAATTGTTGCGGTTGTTGCACCAAGAGGTATTGAAGAAACTTCCGGAACCGAAGAAGAGGGTGAAACAGACGAGACACCTGCTACCGAAGAAACCGGTAAACAAGAAACGGAAAATAATTAAGGCATTTTTTTGAAAGCAATTTTTGGAATCGGAAACCCGGGTAAAAAATATATTTTTACAAGACATAACATCGGGTTTCAAGTATTGGATAATTTTGCTCAAAAATATAATTTGAAATTTATTCCGTCTAAAGGTAATTATTGGTTTGTGGAAAGTACGTTAAATACTTTCCCTTTTTTTTTAATAAAACCATCTACTTTTGTAAACAACAGCGGATTAGCTGTTTTGGAATTTATTCGTAAATATAAATTGTCTTTAAACAACATTCTTATTATTGTTGACGATGTAAATTTAAAACTTGGTGAAATTAGAATAAGACAAAAAGGAGGCGACGGAGGACATAACGGTTTGAAATCCATTATTTATCACACAAACTCCGTTGAATTTACAAGAATAAGAATCGGGATAGCAAATAATGAATCAATAGAACAACTTTCCGGTTACGTGCTATCAGAATTTTCTGAAAAAGAACAATTGCAACTAAATAAAAGTTTTAACTTTACTATAGAATTGATAGAAAATTTTATACGCGGAGGAACTACCGGGATGTTAAATTTCTATAGTAAAAAAAATACACTAACTAACAATAAAAACAACGAATTAAAGGGTTAAAATATGAATTGGATAATTTATATTATACCGTTTTTAGGATTATCTGCACTTATTTATTCGTTTCTTAAAAGTTCTTGGATTAACAAACAAGAAAGTGGTCACGAAAAAATGGTTGAAATTTCCAACCATATAAAAAACGGAGCCATAGCCTTTTTAAAAACTGAATATAAAGTGTTAATTTGGTTTATTATAATTGTTGCAATTTTATTAGGTATTTCAAATTCCGGAAGAAACAACTCATCTTGGCTTATAGCGGTTTCATTTATATTCGGAGCCTTTTCTTCCGGTTTAGCAGGCTTTTTAGGTATGATAGCCGCCACAAAATCAAATGTTAAAACAACGGAAGCAGCCAAAAAAGGTTTAGGACCAGCTCTGCAAATAGCATTCTCCGGTGGTTCAATTATGGGAATGAATGTGGTAGGTTTAGGCGTTTTAGGTCTAAGTGTTTTGTTTATTATTTATTCAAATTTGGATTGGAATATTGTTAAAGTAATAAACGTTATTTCCGGTTTCTCTTTAGGAGCATCTTCAATTGCTCTTTTTGCAAGAGTTGGAGGTGGTATTTATACCAAGGCTGCAGACGTAGGGGCAGATCTAGCGGGTAAAGTTTACGAAGGTATTCCCGAAGATGACCCCAGAAATCCGGCTACTATTGCCGATAATGTTGGTGATAATGTTGGTGATGTTGCCGGTATGGGTGCAGATCTTTTCGAATCGTACGTTGGTGCAATTGTTGGAACAATGGTTCTCGGTGCTGTTTTTACCAAAGTATTTGTCGAAAATCCTTTGGCAGGTGTTGTTCTTCCGTTAGTATTAGCCGGCGTTGGTATTCTTCTTTCAATTTTCGGAACCTTTTTTGTAAAAGTAAAAGAAGGCGGTAATCCGCAAAAAGCACTAAATACCGGAGAATTCGGTACCGCCGCTTTAATGGTTGTTGCTTCTTATTTTATTATTACTACAATGTTACCCGAAACTTGGATATATAACGATTTTGAATATACCAGCATGGGAGTTTTTTATGCTACAATAATCGGTTTGGCTGCCGGTACAATAATAGGAATTGTTACCGAGTATTATACCGGAACGGATTATAAACCTGTTCATCAAATAGCAAAACAATCCGTAACCGGAGCCGCTACAACTATTATTTCTGGCATTAGCGTTGGAATGATGTCAACGGCAATTCCCGTTATAATTATTGCCGCGGCAATAATAAGCGCCGCACAATTCGCCAATCTTTACGGAATCGCAATAGCCGCTTTGGGAATGCTTTCAACAACCGGAATTCAACTTGCCGTAGATGCATACGGACCAATTTCCGATAACGCAGGCGGTATTGCGGAAATGTCGGACTTACCGGAAAACGTAAGAGAAATTACCGACAAATTGGATGCCGTTGGTAACACTACTGCCGCAATTGGTAAAGGATTTGCCATTGGTTCGGCAGCTTTAACCGCTCTAGCTCTTTTTAGTGCTTATATGTTGCAGGCCGATATAAAAGTAATTGATTTGGCAAAACCGGTTATAATAGGAGGACTTTTTGTAGGTGCAATGTTACCTTTCCTTTTTTCCTCTATGGCAATGAGTGCGGTAGGACGTGCCGCACAAGAAATGATTGTTGAAGTTGGAAGACAATTTAGAGAAATAAAAGGGCTTAGAGAAGGAACAGCGCAAGCCGAATATTCCAAATGTGTTAAAATTTCTACCCAAGCCGCTATTAAAGAGATGATTTTACCCGGTTTAATGGCTGTTATTGTTCCTGTGGTTGTTGGCTTTATTTCAAAAGAAATGCTCGCAGGTCTTTTAGCCGGTGTAACCGCTTCCGGTGTTTTGATGGCAATATTTCAATCCAATGCCGGAGGAGCTTGGGATAATGCGAAAAAATTAATCGAAGGGAACTTAAATATTGACGGAAAAGTTTATGGCAAAGGTTCCGATGCACATAAAGCATCTGTTGTTGGCGATACGGTTGGTGATCCTTTTAAAGATACAAGCGGACCGTCTCTAAATATTTTAATAAAATTAATGTCGGTTGTTTCTTTGGTTATTGCACCATTAATAAGATAAATAAATAATTTTTTAACCCTGCTCTTATTAAAAAAAATAAGAGCCTAAAGCCCAAAGGGAGGAATTATATGAGCACAAAACATTATGAAAATGTTTCAATAATAAATGCCGCTCTTGAAGATGCGCAAATTGAGCAAACAATTGCAAGTATTCAAGAAAACATTACAACAAACGGCGGTGAAATAACAAGTACGGAAAATTGGGGTAGAAAACGTTTGGCATATAGCATAAACAAAGCAAAAACCGGCTATTACCTCATTTCACGTTTTACCGCACCACCGGAAGCAATAAAAAAAATTGAAAGAGCTTTAAAACTTGACGAAAATGTTATAAGATATATGACTATATTATTAACTAAAAAAGATCTTGAACATATAGAAAAAATGAATATTACCGAAAAACAAAAAATGCCGGAAGAAGTTGAAACAACTAATAACAATGATGATTAATTTAAACGATATTTATGGAGGTGTTAAATGGCTGATTTAAAAATGCCGGAATTAAACAATGTTATGATAGCAGGAAACTTAACTAAAGATCCTATTTTTAGAGAAACTTCTAATAATACTCCTGTAGTAAATTTTCACATAGCTGCTAACCGGCGTTATAAAGACAGCAGCAATCAATGGCAAGAAGATGTTTGCTATGTTGGTGTTGTTGCATGGAATAAACTGGCTGAAAGCTGTAAAAACAGATTGGCAAAAGGAAGTGCTGTTTTGGTTGACGGTGAATTACAAAGCAGAACATTTAAAACCGACGACGATAAAAATAGAACAATTGTCGAAATCAAAGCCAAAAGAATACAGTTCTTAAATAAAAACGGTAAAACTTCATCTACCGAAACTAGTAACGAAGATCAAAGTAAAGATACCGATACAAATATAAGCGATAATTCTTTTGATAAATTTCTAAGCGATGAAGAATCGGATTTAATTAACGACGATAAAAATTAAAGGATTTAAAAAATGAAACCAAAATATAAAAAAACCAGACGTATAATAACGGATTATATTGATTACAAAGATGGTAAAAAACTATCCAAATTTATTTCAGACCAAGGGAAAATAATTCCCAGACGAATAACCGGATTAAGTGCAAAACAACATCGTGAACTTGTTAGAGCAATTAAAAGAGCCAGACAAGTTGCGATTTTACCGTTTGTTTCAGAAGCAGTAAAGTAATAAGGAGATATTTTAATGAAAGTAATTCTAAGAAAAGATTTTGAACAACTTGGCAAAATAGGAGATCTAGTTGAAGTAAAAAACGGCTATGCTAGAAATTTTCTTTTACCTCGTCAAATAGCTTATGTTGCTACCAAAGGCAATATTAAAGCTTTGGAAGAAGAAAAAAAACAATATGCCAAACGGGAAATTAAACAACTTGAAGATGCAAAAACCATGGCTGCGGAATTGGAAAAAGTTTCTATCACCATTCCCGTTAAAGTTGGAGAAGAAGACAAAATTTTCGGTTCCGTTACAACCCAAATGATTGCAGATGCTTTAAAAGAAAAAAATTATAATATTGATAAAAGAAAAATTATTTTAGACGAACCGATTAAAGCTTTAGGTATTTATGAAGTTAATATTAAACTTCATAACGATGTTAATACAATTGTTAAAACTTGGGTAGTAAGAGAATAATATTTCCCGCAATATTTAATAACAAACCCCGATAATTTTGTTGGGGTTTTTTTATATCCACTTTATTAGCCATGCTCTTTTTCTCAATTAAATTTTATTCAAATAAAATAAACCAATAACCGTAAAATAAAAAAGTATAAACCGTTTTTCAGCTTATAAATTTTATAAATATTTGTAGAAAACTATGTAAAAAACAGTTTGAAATCATAGTATTTTCGTTGATTTTTTTTGCTTATCTATCTATATTAGAAGTCTTATTTTAAATTATATCAATTACTAATAAAACTTTACCGGTTAATATGAAAGAGTTGAGATTTAGAAGCATTTTGGTTATTGCCGCAGTCGCATTAAGTTTGTATTTATTATATCCAACATATCAGGATATAAATTATTCAAAACAAGTAACCCGTCAAATAAATAGTATTAAGGAAAAATTAAAAACAACAAACCCGAACTTAAGCACCGAAAATTTGGAATCCATATTACAATTTAAAGAAGACAGCATCCGCGTAGCAAACCCTGCAATAAAAAAAGCTCGCGAAAAAAGACTTAAACTCGGTTTGGATTTGCAAGGCGGAATGTACCTTGTAATGGAAGTTAATACCGGAAAACTTTTGGAACGTTTGGCAAAAGATCCTGACGAACAATTCAAAAAGATGTTGAAAGAAACGGAAAAAATTGCCAAATCATCCGGGGAAGATGTTGTTGATATTCTTGCAAAAAAATTGAAAGAAAAAAAGATACGATTAAGCCGATATTTCGGTTCAATCAGGCAAGAAGACAGTGATATTATTGACAATCTGAAAAAGCAAGAAACCGATGCTGTTTCCAGAGCAATAGAAATTATCAGAAATAGAGTTGACCAATACGGGGTTTCAGAACCGTCAATTCAAAAACAAGGTGCCAGAAGAATTGTTATTGAACTACCCGGCATTGCAAAAAAAGAAGAAGCTAAAAATCTTTTACAAGGCAGAGCAATGCTGGAATTTAAATTGGTTAAAGATCCGGATTTTGCTTTCCCTATCATTAAAAGAATTGATGAAGTTTTGGCCAGTCAATACGCTAAAGATTCTTCCAATTCTTTTGTAGATTCAACTTTGGCAAATGAACAATCCGAAGAGGAATTCGCAAAAAAACATCCTTTCCTTTCTGTTGCAAGAATGATTTCCCAACAAAGCGCAGATTTGGTTGTTAAAGAAAACGAAAGAGATATTATAAAAAATTATCTTCGCAGACCCGAAATTAAAAACATCATTCCCAACAATGTTGAATTTGTGTTTTCCGCCAAACCTGATATTGTCCAAAACGGAATTAAATACTACAGACTTTATTTAGTAAATAAATTGCCCGAGCTAACCGGTGAAGTAATAGTTGACGCACAAGCAAATATAGACCCGGCAACAACCAAAGCAATTGTTACAATGAAAATGAATGGCGACGGTGCACGTGAATGGTCTAGAATAACCGGTGCAAATATTCACAAAAGATGTGCAATTGTTTTGGACGGTTATGTTTATACCGCTCCCGTTATTCAAGGGAAAATTCCAAACGGAAGTTCTCAAATTAGCGGCATGGCAAATTTGGAAGAAGCCAAGTTAATTGAAATTGTACTTAAAGCAGGAGCATTGCCTGCTCCGATTGATATTATAG
>JALSTL010000170.1 GCA_026983755.1 Melioribacteraceae bacterium
TTTTACTGTTTATTTTTGTATGAATATGAACCAGTTCATCAATGCTATCGGTATCATCAACATCGGAAGCAATAGTAAAAGCGGCTTTAAATGGATATGGAAATTTTCTAAGTTCTACCGGTTTTTTGTTGGAACATCCGATTAAAAATAAAACAAGAAAAACAATTAATAAATTTTTCTGCATATAATTTTCTAATTAAAGGAAGAAATTTTTTTATACGGAATCAGTTAAAACTTTAATAAAATTTCGCTTTGGCTCCAAAGAAATTAGTATAATGATCCACATGTTCTCCGTAACTTTCTATTTTTGAATCCACAAGTTTATAAGTACAATGTTCTCCTGCAATTTCGGAAAAAACAATTTCATAAACTTTTTGGGATTCGTCCGTCATTAAAACTTTAGCAAGATTCTCATCAAATTCAATAGCAGCAAGGTTTGCATGACAAATAGGACAAAAATAATCGAGATGTTCTCCTGTTTTAATTTCAAAGGAAGGGTGCGTTGTTGTTTGGTAATTACCAAGTTTGGAACTTATAAAAACCAATCCGCTTTTTTTGGATTCTGTTGTAACCGAAAGAACTATATTGCTTTTTACATTTAATTTCCCTTTGCAATAAGGACATAAAAAATTATTTTTCATTTTATTACCTCAAATATTTTTTATTTGATTTTTAAAAATACGATTAATAATTAAAAAACAATAAAGTAAAATTATATTTACTTAAGTCTAAAAAATATCCGATATTATTTTTTAAAATGTATTTACCTGCATTCTGTTTTATTTATATCTTTGCAATACAAATTTTTACGGAAAGGAATAGATTTGAAAAAATTAAAATTATTATCATGGAACGTTAATGGAATCAGAGCAATAGCAAAAAAAGGTTTTCATAATTGGCTTGCTAAACAAAACCCCGATATACTTTGTCTGCAGGAAACAAAAGCATGGAAAGAACAACTTGATGATTCTCTAATTAATATAAACGGATATTCGTCTTACTTTTCCGAAGCTTCTCGAAAAGGATATAGCGGAACCGCAATATATTCAAAAACAACACCGCTAAATGTTAAATATGGAATTGGTATTAAAGAGTTCGACACCGAAGGAAGATTTATTATTGCTGAGTATCCGGAATTTGTATTGTTTAATATTTATTTCCCTAACGGAAAAGCAAGAGAGGAAAGACTAAAATACAAAATGAAGTTTTATGAAGCTTTCCGAAAATATTCCGTTAAAATGATTAAGCAAGAGAAAAATGTTATCGTTTGCGGAGATGTAAATACCGCACATAAAGAAATAGATTTGGCACGCCCGGGTCCTAATTCCAATGTATCCGGTTTTTTACCAATGGAAAGAGAATGGATAGATAAGTTTTTATCTTCCGGTTTTATTGATACTTTAAGAATGTTTAATAAAAATCCAGAAATTTATACTTGGTGGGATATGATTACAAAAGCACGCGAAAGAAATGTCGGTTGGAGAATAGACTATTTTTTTATTAGCAATAGTTTAAAAAACAATATTACTAATGCTTTTACTTTACCGGACGTAATGGGTTCAGACCATTGTCCTATCGGGATAGAATTAAAATTTTAATCTTTAATTTTTTTAGAAAGTAAAAAATGCAAAATAATATAGAAGTAATGGCTCCGGTTGGTTCTTACGAAGCTTTATCCGCAGCTATTAAAGCAGGGTGTAACTCCGTTTACTTTGGAATTGAACAATTAAATATGAGAGCACGTTCTTCCAACAATT
>JALSTL010000171.1 GCA_026983755.1 Melioribacteraceae bacterium
TAAACTTGTAAAACGAACCGTTTATTGCTTCAAAAATATAACCAAGCGACCATCCGGCTATAACAACATAAAAGGAAAGTATTATGAATCCTGCAAGCACACCTAAAAACCCGACACTAATCCAAAATTTTGAATTACTTAATTTTTTAAATGCACCTACCGGATTTCTTTGAGTTGTTCTGCCAAGTAGAATTTCACCTATTAAAACAGGCAAGCCGATAATTGCAATACATATTAAATAAACAAATATAAAAGCCGCACCACCGTTTTCTCCGGCAATATACGGGAACTTCCAAATGTTACCAAGACCAATTGCAGAGCCGGCAGCCGCTAAAATAAAACCAAACTTCGAACCCCAATTTTCACGTGCTATTTTTGTTTTTGCCATATTATCTCGGGTTTATTTATTGGATTAATAACGATTTCTTTGTTAAAGAACACCAATTTAAATATTTTTTTTTAAAATTCAATGAGATTCTTTTGAAAATTACCACGGTTAGTTAATTACTTTATACTTAAAAAATTAAAATAATAAACGATAATATTTGTTGAAATATTATGTAAGGAGAATAGTATGAAAAACTTGAAATATTTTTTAATTTTAATTTTTATAACTCAGGGAATGATAATTGCTCAGAATGAAACGGTTTACGAAGATGCTGAAGACGGCTCAACGGCAAGATGGCAAATATATGATAATAATCCTGACGGTGCGGCAATTAACAATATTTTTGATAACGATAAAAACAGTAGAGTAATTGAATTTGTCGGGTCCCAAGATAATAATGGTTTTGTTTATAGTGACGATGCCAATAATTGGACTTACATTTCAAATACTACGCAATTTATTGCCGACTGGAGTATGAAAACCAATGAAGCTTTTAGAGTTTATTTTTATATTAAGAGTTCTGACGGAGACTACTATCTGGTTTATGATTCCGGAGCAGAAGGTTCCAATAGTATTAGCGGTAATGAAATTTATTATGGACTTGGTGAAACGACAAAAGACGGAACTTGGCATACATTTCAACGTAATCTGAAAAATGATTTTGAAACAGCTGTAGAAGGAAAAACAATTTCCGAAGTTTACGATATTTTAATCAGATGTAACGGAAGAATTGATGATGTTAAACTTGAAGATGATTCTGCTTTACCTGTAGAACTAACAACTTTTACAGCAACGGAAAAAAATAACAAAGTTAGATTAAATTGGGAAACAGCAACGGAAGTAAACAATTATGGGTTTGAGATTCAAAGACAGAATCAAGTATCAAGTATTGAGAATCAAGACAAAAGCCGAAGATGGGAAAAGATTTCTTTTGTTGATGGTAATGGAAATAGCAATTCACCGAAGAATTATGAGTTTGTAGATAATACGGTTAACTCCGGAAAATATTTATACAGATTAAAACAAATTGATATTGACGGGCAATTCAAATACTCAAAAACAGTAGAAGTAGATTTAGGTGTGCCGTCAAAGTTTGAATTATCACAAAACTATCCGAATCCTTTTAACCCAACCACAGTTATTAAATATGAAATACCGGAAATAGCAACTTTCCGTTTCTCAAATAATGGACAAAGAGCAAGTTTTGTAACGCTAAAAGTGTATGATGTATTGGGGAACGAAATATCAACTTTAGTAAACAAAAACCAAGAAGCCGGAAATTATAAAGTTAATTTTGATGCTGGCAATTTAACAAGCGGTGTTTATTTTTATACGTTAAAAGCAGGGGATTATTTACAAACAGAGAA
>JALSTL010000172.1 GCA_026983755.1 Melioribacteraceae bacterium
GCAAAATGTCCTATACCATAACCGAACAAAGCTCCAACAACAGAAGCGGTTGTACAAATTGTTGCAAATTTAAACGATTTACTTCGCATTCCCAAAGCAAGAGCAATTAAAAGAGCATCCGGCGGAACAGGAAAAAAAGAAGATTCTGCAAAAGCAAGAATAAAAAGTGCCAAAGGTCCGTAAGGAGTTTCAGCCCAATGTAAAACCCAATCATATATTTTTCGAATAAAACCCATGTTGTTCCATTTTAATTTAAATTTCAATTTACAAAGAAATAGATAAATTGTTTCTTTTCCAAATTTGAGTTTTAAAGACAGGAATTACGAGTTAAAATATTCGTAGAACAGATTACTAATCTGTTTTACATATTATACTGCAAAACCAAGATATACCGGAAACAAATAGGTTTTGGGATTAGTTTGTATTTATAACTCACCCCAACAAAAAAACGTGCAGGCTAAATCCTCTTTTTTGTAAAGAGAGGACAAATTGAAAATCCGAACACCAATTTGTTGTTAGTATAAAAAATATACTTTAAAAGTTTTATAAACTGTTGTTTAATTATATTTTTTGCTCAATATTGCTGCATGAGAACTGTAATTCAAAAAAGAAAATTATAAAATGTATATGCAAATTTGTTTTTACATTTTTTCACTTCCCAAAAAGAGGCAGAAATCAAGAACAATCGTTATTTTCATTCTAAAATTCTTTAATAAAATATTTGCATTTGTATAAAATGAGAGCTATTTTTTACACTCAATAAGAAACGGAGAAAAAATATGGCTATGATAGAAAATTTTAAGACCATTCCGGAAATGTTTGATAAAGTAACCAAAAAATATGGTGATCAAAAAACATATTTAAAAAGAAAAGTAAAAGGTGTTTACCAAGATATTACTTACAAAGAAGTACGTGAAATAACGGAAAATTTTGCATTGGGATTAGCATCATTAGGAGTAAGACGTGAAGATAAAGTTGCCATAATTTCCGAAAATAGACCTGAATGGTACTATTCGGATTTTGCCATTTTAAGTCTCGGGGCAATTGATGTTCCTATCTATCCGATTTCTACTGCCGATACGGTTGAATACATTCTTAATAATTCGGAATCCGTCGGTATAATTGTTTCTTCAAAATTTCATCTGAATAAAGTTCTCAAAGTTAAAAATAAGTGCAAAAAATTAAAGTTTATTGTTTCGTTAAACAATGATGATGCAGAAGGTGAAAAAGACGTTTACAAATTTGACGAAGTTAAGGAAAGGGGAAAGCAGTTTAAGCAATCCAACTCCTCTTACTTTCAAGAAAAAATTGATCTTGTTATGGAAAACAGTTTGTGTACAATAATTTATACTTCGGGAACAACGGGCGAACCGAAAGGTGTAATGTTAACCCATAAAAATTTAATGTCGAATGTAATATCATCGGCTTCCGTTGTAGAGGTAAATGATAAAGATATTTTCCTTTCCTTTTTACCGCTTAGTCATGTTTTTGAAAGAATGGCAGGATATTATTTGGCAACCGGATGCGGAGCAACAATTGCATTTGCGGAAGGAATTGAAAAAATATCTACCAATTTAGTGGAAATAAAACCAACGGTAATGGCAGCAGTGCCAAGATTGTTTGAGCGTATTTACAGTAAAATTGTTCGTAAAATTGAAAAAGAACCGGAAAAGAAACAAAAAATATTTTCTTGGGCAATTGAAAC
>JALSTL010000173.1 GCA_026983755.1 Melioribacteraceae bacterium
ATCGCTTTCTTTATAAGGAAATGGAATACGGTCGGTTAAATTATTCCAAACATTTTTATTGTTTAATAATTCGGCAATAAATTTTTTGTCGGTAAGTTTCAATTTTCGTAATTCTATCATTTTAATACTTTTTAAAAAACACCCAAAAGTTTAAGAGACATTAATAAAATTGCAATTGTTAAAACCATTTTGATAACCTTTTCACCTTTTCTAACGGCAACTTTGGCAGACCACCAAGCACCAAGGCCTGTACCGGAAGCAAGGCTTATACCGTAAATCCAATTTATATTTCCCGTAATCGCAAATATTATTAAAGCCGGAATTGTATAAATCATTACAATAAACACTTTGTGAAAATTAACATAAAGCATATTCATTTTTAGAACTCTATGTAAAGAAATCATTAAAAGAAAGCCAATGCCCACCTGAATGAATCCTCCGTAAAAACCCAATGCAAACATTACGGGATATATAAGCCACGGAACTTTACCGGTAATTTTTTTATTAATATACTTTTTAGAATTTGGAACCATCATTGTAATTACAATTCCAATCATAACTATTCCAAGCATTTTTTCAAAAACATCGTTGCTGATTTTTGTTGCAAAAAATGCTCCTATAATTGCACCGGGCAAAGTAAACAAAGCCATTTTCAAACTTAGTTTAAATTGACTTACATTTTCATTCTTAAAAGATAAAATTCCGAAAATATTTTGTGAAAGTAATCCCAACCTATTAGTTCCGTTAGCAACCGAAGCATCAAGTCCGAAAAAAATTAATAACGGAAGTATTAAAGTTGAACCGCCACCGGCCATAACATTTATAAAGCCGGTAATTGTGCCAACCGAAAACAATAACAATATTTTCCAAATTTCGGGCATATATTTATTCGTATAATTTTAAAGTTATTAATTTACGCAAAACAAAATTAATTTTATTCCGATTTGTCAATTTCTATTGTTTAATTCGTTTGAAATAAATTTATTTAATATTCTCATATTTAATCTTGACAAGTGAACTAAATTTTTCTTAATTTGTAAATATATTTAACAGATAAACGATTAAAAATTAAAGTTTTTTTAAATCCACAAGGAATTTAATATGAAAAAAATGTTATTGTTTTTTTATTTTTTCATTTATATCGCTTTAACAATTGCACAAACGGCGGAACCACCAAGCGGTTCGGGAACTCAAGAGGATCCTTATTTAATTGCAAATTTGAATAATCTTTATTGGATTACTCAAAATGAAGACAAATGGAGTAGTAGTTATAAACAAACAGCCGATATTGATGCTTCATCAACAATAAACTGGACTTGGACAGACGAGAACAGCGAAAACGCCAAAGGTTTTAAGTCTATTGGTAACGGTAGCCAATCTTTCTGGGGAAATTATGACGGACAAGATCATTCAATAGACGGATTATACATCGAACGAAACACAGCAGATAATGTTGGAATGTTTGGAAATGTTTATGATGCAACAATAAAAAATTTACATTTAACCAATGTAAATATACGAAGTTATTATGACGGTAATCAGGCTAATATATCGTATGATTATATTGGTGCCTTGGTGGGTACATGTAGCGGTTCAACAATTATAAATTGTCATTCAAGCGGTTCCGTTTCAGGTGGCGGTTCCGTTGGTGGTCTTATCGGTTATACCGCATCCTCCGATATTAATTCTCCCAGTATTGAGAATTGTTCAAGTTCCTGCACTGTTACGGGTGTAAGCTGGGTAGGTGGTTTAATCGGGAGCAATAGTGATGCTTATGTTAATAATTGTAATAGCACTGGAACAGTAACGGGAACTTCAAATATTCAAGGTGAAGATGTTTCTAACATAGGCGGGTTTGTAGGTTATAATGGTTATTATAGTGTTATTAGTGAATGTTACAGTACGGGAACGGTAAACGGTGGAAATTTTGTAGGTGGTTTTGCGGGTACTAATAATACATCTGGAATTAGTAATTGTTATTCACATGGAAATGTTTCCGGGAATAATAGCATTGGCGGGTTTATCGGTTATAATGATTATGATGAGAATAATAATGATCCTATTGTTGAGAATTGTTACAGTACAGGAACAGTGTCCGGCAATTCCAAAGTAGGCGGCTTTTTAGGCCAAAATATAACATCTTGTCCGCAAAATTGTTTTTGGGATACGGAAACATCCGGTTTATCCAACAGTGCTTGCGGAACGGGAAAAACAACCGCCGAAATGCAAACACAAAGCACTTTTACAGATGTCGGATGGGATTTTACCGATATTTGGTTTATGAACGGTTATCCCGAATTGCAAAACAATCATCCTTTGCCTGTAGAATTGGTTACCTTTTCCGCAGTTAAAATAAAAAACGGAATAAGTTTAACTTGGGAAACCGCAACGGAAATAAATAATTACGGATTTGAAATTCAACGTAAAAATAAAAACGAAAAATGGAAAAGAGTTGGCTTTGTGGAAGGACACGGCAATAGTAATTCTCCCAAACATTACAAATATATTGATAACAGTGTTAATGCGGGAAAATATTTTTATCGGTTAAAACAAATAGATATAAACGGAAATTATAAGTATTCTGAAATAACAGAGGTTAATTTCGGTTTACCTACAAAATTTGTATTAAACCAAAATTACCCGAATCCGTTTAACCCTGAAACTACAATACAATATACAATTCCCAATATAGTAATGCATGCACTATCTCAACAAACAACATCTCAACATGTACAATTAAAAGTTTACGATATTCTTGGTAAAGAAATTGCAACTTTGGTAAATAAAAATCAAAAACCGGGAATTTATAAAGTGGTATTCGATGCGTCACAACTTTCAAGCGGTTTGTATTTTTACGAATTGAAAGCAGGAAATTTTGTTCAAATAAAAAAAATGATTTTATTGCAGTAATTTTTTATAAAATTTCGTTATTATCATAAAGCAAAATGGAAACCATACAAAGTTTCTATTTTGCTTTTTTATTCCGGTTAATACTTACTAAAGTTTACCTCAAAAAAGATTAATAGTTTTAAATAAATTTCCGTTAGGTGAAATTAATTTAATGCTTTTTATAGAACGAAGATTTTTACAAGTAATAAAATTATAACCTCTGTTCAATTCTTTTTTTTCTTGTTTTATTGCTCCTTTATCATTAAAGTATTGTAAAACTACGTTTTGTCTTTTATGTAAAAATATAGAAATAATATTGTTATCCAATATAGCCGGCTTTGTTGGAACATCAGCCGAATTTTTAAGTTGTAATAAATATGGAACTTCAATATTTATAGTATCAACGAAAGCTGCTTTATTCCATAATCTATCAATTTTTTCAATTCCATAACTAAACAGAAGTTGTTTATAAACGGGTAATTTGATTTTTATATTTTTTATACTCGGTTTAATAAGTTTAATTTTTTTTTTCTTTTCTCCCGATAAATTATTTAAAACCAAATATCGAATATTGTTTTGTACTTTACTGTTGTTTTGTAAATGTATATTAATTTCGGATGAATCTAAGCTTGTAATTCGCCATTTAATTTTTTCTTTTTTATACTTTAAAACTTCATCGTTGTTATATTTCCATTCCATGTTTTTCGGGAAAGCAATATTGTTAAAATATAAATTATCAATATTTGAAATATTCTCATATCTAAAAATTGCTATTCCCGCCGCATTAATTTTACGGGAAAAATCTATCATCATTTTTATTTCATTTTTTACATTTGGTTTATATGCGGCCAAACCTAAAACAATATTTTTTCCGTAAGACTTTGTAACCCAATCTTGGGCAAGAATTCCAAAATCGGGATTATTTTCGAAAGGCCAATAAATTTGAGGGACCATGTAATCTACCAAACTCTCTTTTAACCACCGCTCTGTATCTTGATAAACCGAATGAAAACCTTCCAAACCGGTTGCACCTTTCATATTCTCTCTAATTCCTATAGGAGTAACACCTATTTTTAGAAATGGATTTTTAGGACGAACTCTTTGCTTAAATTCTTTTAATATTTTGGTTAAATTGTTTCTACGCCAATTAGCAATATCGGTTCCAAAAGCAAATTTGTTATATTCGTTTTCGTCATTAAAGTTTACCGCCGGATATCTGAAATAGTCCAACTGAATTCCGTCCACATCGTAGTTTAATGCTATTTCAAGTAATATTCTGGTCAAGTATTCCTGTACTTCAAAAAGGCCTGCATTAAGCCAATAAGTAATTTTTCCGTTTACAAAACTTTTATTAATCCATTCCGGATGAATATTGGTAATATGTAAAGGACTTAAAAGAAAACTTTTGTTTTCTCCGGAAAAACAGCGCATCATATTTAACCACGCATGAACCTCAAGCCCGTATTCTTTCCCGAGTTTAATGGCAAATTTCAAAGGGTCATAGTCCGGTATTCCTCCTACAATTCCCGTTAGATAAGGTGAGTAGGGTTCAATCGAGGAGTTGTACATTACGGTGGCGTTACTTCTTACTTGGAAGTAAACCGTATTAAAATGTTTATCGTGTATATTTTTGAATATTGTGCGAAGTGTTTCTTTTTGAATTTGAGCATCGTAAGTTTTAGGAGGCCAATCCAAACCAAAATTGGTAGATACCCATACTGCTCTTGTTTCTCTTTTAATTTGCTGAGAAATAATGATTTGCGTAAAAAATAAAAATATTATAAGGTAATATGTTTTTCTATGGTTTTTCAGTCTTATTTTCACTTGTGAAACTCTGCGATTTCTGTATGTAATTTTCTGCAATATTTTTCTTTTTTACAAAAACGCATGAAATACGGAAATTTATGCAAATGGATAAGTTAATATTTTAGATAAAGTAATTTTTTATATTTTTAATTTATTTTTTCATTATTCATTAGTTAAAATTTATTTAATTATTTTCCTGCAAAAAGCTTTGTTCCGTAATCGACTGCATCAATAATCATTTTTTTAGAAGAAGAAACATCGGTTACTATTTTGCCTATATCTTTCAGTAATACTAATTTTATTTTTCCGTCTCTATTCTTTTTATCTCTTTGCATAATTTTATAAACATTGTTTTTATTAATTTTACCCAATTTTACTTTTGATTTAAATTGAAATATTAAACTATTAAATTCTTTAAATTTATTTGGTTTAAGTAAAGAAAGTTCCTTCGATAAATATAACGCAGATGATATTCCAACAATTACCGCTTGTCCGTGTTCAATTTTATGATTTTGTTCAACTTCGTATGCGTGAGCAAATGTATGGCCGAAATTTAAAATTTTTCTTAAACCGGATTCTTTTTCGTCGGCAATTATAACATCACCTTTAAATCTTAACGCTTCGGTAATAACCTTTGTTAACGTTTTAGTATCGTTAGCAAGAAGTTTATCTATATTTTTTTTGACGTAATTAAAAAATTTCAGTTCGGTTAAAAAGCAATACTTAATAATTTCGCCTATACCGCAAAGCATTTCTTTTTCGGGCAACGTTGAAAAAAAATTTGTGTCTATTAAAACCATTTCGGGTTGATAAAATGTTCCGATAATGTTTTTCGTATTATAAAAATTGATTCCGGTTTTTCCTCCTACGGAACTATCAACGGCGGAAAGAAGAGTTGTAGGAACTTGAATATATTTTATTCCTCGCATAAAAGTGGATGCGGCAAAACCCGTAATATCACCTATTATTCCTCCGCCAACAGCTATCATAAGCGAATCTCTTCCGTATTTATATTTAATTAAATTTCTATGAATTTTTTGTAAGGTTTCGTAGGATTTGTTTTTTTCCGTTGCGGTTATATTAAATATTTTATAATCAAATTTTGAATTATCTAATATTAAATTTATTTCCCTGGAATAAAATTTATTTACATTTTTATCAACTACAACAAAAAGTTTTCCGGATATTTTCTTTTTTTTAAGAAGCAGAGATAAATTATCTATTACATTTTTACCTACGAAAACATCGTAATTATTATTTGGTATTTTTATACTAATTTTTTTCATACAATAATTTTTTTATTGATTTTGCAAGTTTATCCACGGTAATTCCAACCGGAGAATTATCTATTTTAAAAATCAAATCGGCTTGGCAATAATATTTATTTCTTTCTTTTAACATATCTTCTATTTTTTTTATAAATGTTTCTTTGCTGTTACCTTCAAGAACAAAATCTCTAAAAAGAGGTCTGTCAATTTTATTTTTTATTCTTCTGTAAATAATTTCCGGAGGTACTTTCAGATAAACCAGTTTTCCGGTTTTTAAAATTGTTTTCAAATTATCATCGTTTACTAAAGTACCGCCGCCAAGTGAAATAATGGAGAAGTCTTTTTCCGATAATTTTTTTAATTTAATCGACTCAGCTTTGCGGAAATATTTTTCTCCTTTGGTTTTAAATATTTCCGCTATTTTTATTTCTTCGTCTTTTTCAATTTCAAAATCCAAATCATAAAAATTCCAACCCAAAACGTTAGCCAATATTTTTCCAAGCGTACTTTTACCACTTGTCATAAATCCCGTTAAATAAATTCTTTTAATCATTTACATAAATTAGATTTATTTTCAAAAGCGAATATAACTATTTGTAAATAAAAATTTATCGGAAGAGATATAAAAAGGCGGATAAAAATCCGCCTTACAAAAAACGTGGAATGTTTATCGATAAAACTTATATCTGTTATCAACAATTTCTGCTTGGTCTTTTAATTTTTTAAGCCAGTCGGAAAAAACTCTGTTGCGTTTTTGTCTAAGTATATTATCTCTTAAAGTCTTTTTTTGGATGGAATACATTGTAGTATCCAGCTTTGTTCTTTTTGTTACTTTCAATAAAAAATAACCTCTGCTTCCTTTAACCGGACCGGTAATTTTATTTAGCTCTGCATTTAAAGCCGCTTGAGCAAAAGCCGGTTCTCGTCCTATACCTTGTATTGATCCGGCGGAGTTGAAATTTTTTGCCTTTGAAACCCGTGCTTTTGGATAAATATCCGTAGCTTTTGTAATATCTCCGTTTTCACCCAAATTGTTTTTTATATTTTGGGCAATTTCTTTGGCTTTATCCATTTTCTTTTTTAATACAACTTTTCTTTCTATAATTTTTTTTACTTCTTCGAACGGTTTTATGCCGGCTTCTTTTATATCCGTAATTTGAGCAACAACATAACCGTTGCGAACTTTGAATGCGGAACTAATATCTTTTATATCACCGTCGAAAGCAAAATGCATTAAAGCTTTGCTGAGTCCAAGGCCGGGAATAATTTTATTTTCTTTTGTAAAAAACGGAGTTTCTTTCACTTTATATTTCATCAATTTTGTTTCACTATCGAAGCTATTTTTATTTGCCAAATAAGAAAAATCTTTGGCATTTTCATAAACCTCGTCTAAAGTTGTTGCCGAAGGAGTAATTGCATTAACAATTTTTTCAAAAACATATTTATTATTACTTCTGCCTGTAACTTTAATTATGTGGTAACCGAATCTTGTTTTAACAGGTTTTAATATTTTTCCAACTTTGCCGGAAAAAGCCGCTTTTTCAAATTCTTTTACCATTTGTCCTTTGCCGAACCATCCCAAATTTCCGCCACGCACCGCACTTCCGTCTTGCGAAACCGCTTTTGCAACTTTTTCGAAATCAGCACCGTTTTGTAAAACATTATAGATGCTATCAATTTTTATTTTTGCCGCCTTTTCGTTTTTCCCGGTTTTAATTAATATATGAGATGCTTTTACCATAATTTTTTTGGATTTTATTTTTTTATCCAATTTATAAACTATATAACCTTGGTTGGTTAAAATCGGACCTATTATACTTCCGTTGGCGGCATTGTTAAATAGTTCAACTACGTTTTCGGGTAACAAATTTGCAGAGAGTGTATCTATGCCAAAAGGTTTATCGGAATACATTTTAACGTAAGTTTTAAAGCTTGAGGTATCGTTTTTTAATTTATTCACAACACCAAGAAGTATTTTTTTAATACCTGTGGAATCTCCGTGTGAAGCTACATTTTCGAATAAAACATATCTTAATTTTCTCTGGGGTTTTATTTTGAATTCATCTTGGTGAGTTTCATAATAATTTTTCAAATCGTTTTCATTATAAGTTATCTTTTCTTTCGGTATTGTTAAAGCATCAACCAAAGCAAAATCAGCATCCATACGGATATTTTGTTCTATAAAATTTCTTTTAATTTCTTCATCAGAAACCAAAATAGCGGAACCTAACAAACTTATTAGCTTTTGTTGGGTTAATTGATTTCTTACTGCGTCTTCTGCTTGTAGCATCGCAGTTCTGTTTTTCGGGTTATGAATTGCCTGATCATAAGCGGCTCGGTTAAATTTGCCAGTTGAATCTATAAAGTTTTGTTTAAGAAATTGCGGTGGATTCGGACCTTCTATTACATCAATTATTTCTTGATTTGTAATATTTACACCGAATTCTTTTATTTTATCTTGAACCAATTTTTGCGAAACCATGTTATCCCATATTTGATCTCTGAAAGCATCCATTTGAGTTTCGGGAATATCTTTGCCGGTTCTTTGAACTTGATTGGCTCTGTATTGTTCTACTAAACTTGAAAATTCTTGATAGGTTATCGGTTGTCCGTTTATTTCACCAATATTGTTGTTTTGTCTACGTGCCAAACTTGATACTTTCGAATCGGATAAAACCATAAAAAGTACAAATAGCCCGCCGACAGCAATAATAAACCAAGGTGCAAGATGCCTCATTCTCGCCATCATACCCATATTTTTCTAATCCTCCATTTCAGATATAAAATTAATTTAAATAATAAATTTAGATACACATATTTTCAAATGCAATGTTTTAATCGTATAACAAACAATTTTAAAGTTTACTTTTTCAAGTGTAAATAACTTTTTTTCTTTAATTTTTTCTTCAACAATTTAATATTTTGAATGTCCGGAATTTTTATTATGATTTATAAAATAATTTGCAACTATTATCAGGCTTGGTTAACTTTCAATATTAAAAATCAATTGTAAAACTGTTAAACTTAAAGGTAAATGAAATGCTAACATTTTCCGATACTTGGCTACCGTTTATATATTTATACGGAGTAGGAGGGATTTTCTTTTTAATCGGAATGATAATTATCAGAAAAAGCGGAGCAATCAATCTAAATAAAAAACGTCATAAGTATTGGTATCGGGTATTGATATTCGGATATTTTTATTTTGTTTTAATGCACGCTTTATTAATTTCATGGGCTTTATATTGGTAAAATATGGAAACAACTGCACACAACATTGAACAAACATTTCATAGCATCGGATCTTCAACCGATTGGATTGTTATGGTTGTATATTTCTTTTTTGTAATGTTTTTCGGAAGTTATTTTGGCAAGTACAATCGGAGTACTAAAGATTTCTTCTTTGGCGGAAGAAGATTTGCGTGGTGGCTTATTGCTTTTTCTATTGTAGCTACCGGTGTAGGAAGCCATAGCTTTATAAAATATTCTGCCAAAGGATTTCAATACGGTTTGTCATCTACTATGACGTATATTAACGATTGGTTTTTTATCCCTTTCTTTCTGTTTGGGTGGCTGCCAATTATTGTTTATACAAAAATTCGTTCTATACCTGAATATTTTGAAAAACGTTTTAGCCCTTCGGCCAGATTTTTGGCTACGGTATTATTACTCTTTTATATGATTGGATATATAGGAATAGGTTTTTTGACCTTGGGTAAAGCTGCCATGCCAATGTTGCCCAAAAGTTTTTCTTTATTAGGAATGCAAATTCATACTTCCTTAATGGGAGTTATAATTGTTATTGCAATAATAACAGGAATTTATATTACTTTCGGTGGTCAAACGGCTGTAATTTTTACCGACCTTTTGCAAGGTTTTATTCTTTTATTTGCCGGTTTTTTACTTTTCTTCCTCGGTATATCTTACATCGGCGGTTTTCATACATTTTGGAATCTTCTGCCAACTGCGTGGAAGTTGCCTTTAGCAAGCTTTAATAAACCCCCCGATTTTAATTTTGTCGGAATTTTTTGGCAGGATGGTGTTGCCGGTTCGGTTGGATTTTTATTTATGAACATGGGCCTAATAATGAGGTTTATGGCTACAAAAAGTGTTGATGAAGGAAGAAAAGCTGCAACATTTAATATATTATTTATGTTACCCCTTTCTGCTATTGTTGTAGGAAATGCCGGTTGGTTGGGAAAAGCAATCTCGGTTGCTCATCCGGAAATTATTCCTCCAAATACTTCTCCAGATCAGATATTTGTTGTTGTTGCAAATATAGTAGCAATTCCAGGTGTATTCGGATTTATAATGGCAGCACTTACTGCTGCTTTAATGTCAACGGTAGATACTTTGATAAATGCCACGGCAGCTATTTATATAAACGATATTCATAGACCGGTTAAACAATATTTTAAGAAAAAATCTATCTCACAAAAAGAAAATGATAAAAAAGAATTAGCAGCTGCAAGGTATTCCTCGGTTATAATTACTGCACTTGGTGTTGTTGCAGTATTGGCTTTTAAAGGATTTCCGACTGTTTATGAAGCGCATGGATATTTCCATTCAACCTTAACGCCACCTTTGGTTGTAGCAATATTCCTTGGAATATTTTGGAAAAGGTTTACACCGGCTGCTGTTATGACAACATTTATCGGCGGTGTTGCTTTAATGTTGTTGGGTGCTTCGCATCCCTCAATTTTGATTCATCCTTTTGATCATGGCATTCACATGAATGCTCATCATCCGTATTCTTATATAAGAGCGTTATATAATTTAGTTGTTTGTTCTGTTGTTGGTGTTGGTGTAACTTTAGCAAATTCCAAACTTGAACAATTTGTTAAAGCAACTATTAAATCTACCAGTATGGCATATATTTTGGTCGGACTTTCAACATTATTATTTGTTTTAATTGTTAGTGATTTTCTTCCGTTATCAATACTAATAATTTTATCTATTATATTGATTGCATTGGTTGCCGTTACATCTTCTTATTTAATAGAATATAACCCCGAAGGTCAAACTACAGGTTTAACTATTTGGTCGGTACAAAAAGCAAAAGAAGCTTTCAAAGGAAGAAAAATAAATGATGCAGAAGGTAAAAAAGTTCTTGTTAATTGGAAAAAGAAAGATGTTGAAGACGGCGTAATAAACTTTTCTAAAAATGATATGGAAAAAATGGCTGCCAATGTTGGAGATTTGGTTTATATTAGCGACAAACGAAAATGGTTGGGCGGATTGAAATCAATTCATAGCGTTTACGGCGAACCGCACAATGAAGACGGAATTGTTTATTTAAGTAACGAAGATTTACTAAACGGTGTTTTTATAAAAGGGAAAATATTGGAAGCCGAAAAAGAAATGTAGATTTTTTTAACTGTTAAATAAACTTATAAAAAAGCTATTTTACAATTTATTGAAATTTAAATAGTAAAGTTAATTTTTTTAATCCCCCACATCTTGTTTCGGATGGATTTTTATCTCTTGTTTTTCCTTTAACATTTTAGCTACAATCGGCGGTACAAATTCGCTTACATCACTATTAAATTGAGCCAAATTTCTTATAATTGTTGAATTCAAATATGTATATTTTTCATGCGGCATTAAAAAAATGGTTCTAAGTTCTTCATTTAGTTTTCTGTTCATTAATGCCATTTGAAATTCAAATTCAAAATCGCTAATAGCTCTAAGACCTCTTATAATACCAACGGCTCCAACTTCCCTTGCATGATCAACAATTAAGCCTTCAAAAGAATCTACAGAAACATTTTTAAAATTTTTTAATGACTTATTTAACATTTCCAATCTTTCGGCAACGGTAAACAGAGGATTTTTAATCGGATTGCGGGCAACGGTAACAACTACCTTGTCGAATAAAGAGGTTGCTCTTTCTATAACGTCTATATGACCGTTTGTTACGGGATCAAATGTTCCCGGATATATTACTATTTTCATTTCAGGTTCTTAAATTTATTAAAAATATTTATTATTAAACTAACTATTCTGAAATTGATAAATAAGACTATCACCTAATTTTTTTACGGGTTTTTTTTTGAAATTTTTCAAATCTTCTTTTTCCGTTTGTATTGATCTTTCTATTATTAAAATTCCGTTCTTAGTTAAATAATTATTTTTTTTGATATTTTCCACTACTTTATAAATATCATTTTTAAAAAACGGAGGATCTGCAATTATCAAATCGTAAGAATAATGTTTTTTAAGCGAAGTAAATTTAACGGAAGACATTTTATATACTTGTGTATTTTCACCAACATTAAACGGTTCCAAATTTTTCAATAAATTTTTATAAATAACAAAATTATTTTCAACAAAATGTGCAATCAATGCTCCGCGACTTAATGCTTCAATTCCCAAAGCTCCGCTTCCGGCATATAAATCGCAAACATTACTTTGAGAAAAATCAATAATATTGTTTAGATAATTAAAAATAGCTTCTCTGTTTTTATCCGTAGTAGGTCTAATTAGTTTCGATTTGGGAACTTTTATAATTCTACCTTTAAATTTGCCTGTAATAACTCTCATAATACAAATCTAAGAGCCATGCCCATTGCCGAAGAAAATTTCCACGGATTTTCTGCGGTTATTTTTTTATTGGCAATATCGGTTTCGGTTTTTATTTTTTGAAAAGGATTTATTGTTTGTGCAGTTAACTCCAAAGTTTTTTCCAATTGTTCTTTTAGTTTGTCCGAATAGACATTTCCCCAAAGTGTAAAAGCCGAAACAGTATAATATTTTAAATATCTTTCTTTTACTTCGTTGTAAATGTCTTTGGTTAATAATGCAAGCTCGGAAATACTTTTATATTCTTTTTGTTTATAGAATTGAAATTTACCTTTGGAAAACAAGATAATGGAAACACGATGATTATCAATAAAAACGCTTAGTTGTTTATCTTTATCGGGTTGGTTTTGAAGAAAAACCGAAGAAGCTATATTAGAATTATCTACATTTTTTAAGATAAGATTATTCCTAACGCAAAATTTACGAATGATTTTTAAGACTGACTTTTCGAGGGCAAAAACAAAAGCAATTTGATTATTACTATTATTTGTTACGTATGATTGAATTACAAAATTTTCTTCACTTAAGGTGGGATATAGTTTGGAAAATTCCCATTTCAAATATTCATTTAAATCTGCAGCGGTTAGTTTTTCTTCAACGGGTATTTCAAATGTTTTAAAAAAACTTAATGGTAAAGAAACCGAAACTTTTTTGGAAATTACCGACTTACGTAAAATAATTTCATTAAATGCGTTCTGGAGTATATTTATGAATTTACTTTCTTTTGTTTCGGTATCAATTACTTCTTCGAAGTATTCTTCATCTATATTCTCCAGATAGCAATTTCCACTTGTACAATTTAATTCCACCAACTGAAGTTTTTCTTCTGAAATGTTTATGCCCAGCTGACTTATATTTGTGATCATAAAAATATTAATCCCACGAAGCTGTATTTTTTAATGCCATTACTGCGGTATCTCCAATTGTTCCGTAACCGTCCGGACATTTCAAAAAATAAATACTTCCTATATTGGTAACGGTATCAATTTTAATAATATCACCACGCGGGTTAACAACAGTATCTATTGAAACCGTGGTATCTATTTTTAAAATATATGGTGTATGAGAAACCGGCGAGTACATAATAGAATCAAAATCCAATTTTCCGTTAGATAAATTTTTAAATGGATTTGTAGATCTGTTTGTTAAAGTATCAACACCAACAATAAGAGAGGCAACCGTAGAATCCGTTTTAACGAAATTAATCAACTCTTTAAGATTATCGGTAAATTTTTCATTTTTCTTTTCCCAAAGAATTTCCGCTTGCCTTATATTTTCCATTCTGAGATGGGATTCGTTACTATAATAATTTTCATGTTCTATGTAATTAGACGGATCTATAATTGCAACGCGAATTAATGCATAAGTTAGTATTGCAATTATAAAATAAAGTGCAGCATGAATATACCACGGTTCACCTTTTTTATTCATATTATATACCTCCGGAGGTTAGAAATTTCTAATTTTCTAAAAATAAATATTTTTTAATTTTATTTAACTTTTTTTTACCTATTCCTTTTATTTCCAATAGTTCGTCTATCGAATTAAATTTCTTTTTTTTCTTTCTTAATAAAATTATTTTTTTTGCAGTCTTTAAACCGATTCCCGGCAAACGAGTTAGTGTATTTATTTTTGCCGTATTTATATTAATTTTATTTTTTGCAAGTAAAAAATGTCCGTTTTTCTTTTTATCTATTTTTCTAATCCTAAAATCTAAAAGTTCTGGTTTAGAATCAACTCTTTTTTGAACATTTTTTTTATTTATATTTTTTTTGTCAATCTTTTTATTCAGTTCTAAAAAAAGACTGTCTTGTTTACTGTAATTAAATTTTTGTAAAATACGGTTATTGCTTTTATATTTATAGTATTTACCGAAAGCTCCCGCAATAAAAGATAAAACAACAAATAACAAAACATTTATTTCCGTGGTTGTAAATCCCGTTAGTTTTGATAATTTGTTTAGTATTTGTTTCAACTTGTTTCTCTCAAATATAATAAGAGAAGATGAAATTTATATAAATTTACTAAAAAAATTTTTAAGATATTATTTTTATTAAAAGTGCAAATTAAAATTACGGTTTTATATTCGGCATAGTGTTTAATTGTTCTAATAGTTTTTTTTCCGTATGTGTAATTTTTTTCGGAACATGAACGTTTAATTTAACAAGTTGATCTCCGTAACCGTGACTATTTAAGTGCTTAATACCTTTGCCTTTCATTTTCAAAAATTTTCCGGGTTGAGTGCCGGCTTCAATTTTTAATTTTGCTCTTCCGGTAATTGTAGGAATTTCCACTGAAGTTCCCAAAACAACATCGGGAAAACTCAATTCCAATTCGTAAATTAAATCATCACCTTCCCTAATAAAATATTGATGTTCCAATTCTTTAAAAATAACAATAATGTCTCCCGGTTGACCACCGTTTTTACCTGCTCCTCCTTTACCACGTAACGTCATATAACTATTATCGCTAACTCCGGCAGGGACATTTATTTTAATGGTTTCTTCGCCCATAATTCTTCCTTCGCCGCGACATTTTTTACAGGGATTGGAAATAATTTTTCCGGTTCCGCCACAATTATTGCAAACGGAAATATTTACAAATTGTCCGAAAACCGATCTCGATACTTGTCTGACTTCTCCGGAGCCGTTACAAACCGTACAAGTTTTAAATCCATTGCCGGATTTTGCTCCAGTTCCGTTACATTCGTTGCACTTTAGTTGTTTTTTCAATTTAATTTTTTTTGTTGTACCTTGGGCAATTTCTTCCAAAGTAAGTTTAAGGGTAATTTTCAAATCGGAACCGGGTGTTCCGGTTTGGGTTTGTCTGGTTCTTGTTCCGGTAGCACTACCGAAAATATCATCAAAAATAGAACCGCCTCCGCCGAAACTTCCACCGAAAATATCGGAAAAATGACTAAAGATATCGTTTACATTCTGATAGCTATGAAAATCTTGACCGCCCCGCATTCCGCTATGACCAAACCTATCGTATCGTGCTCTTTTTTCTTTATCGCTTAATACTTCGTAAGCTTCGGCAGCTTCTTTAAATTTTTCTTCGGCTTCTTTATTATCGGGGTTTTTATCCGGATGATATTTTATAGCAAGTTTTCTGTACGCTTTTTTAATTTCATCTTCAGTTGCGTTTTTAGAAACACCCAAAATTTCGTAATAATCTCTTTTGCTCATTTATTCTTTCCTATTCTTCTTTGTCGTTATTGTTATTTTCTTCTTCTTGCGGTTGTTCAATTTCTTTACTTACTATTACTTTGGCATGTTTAAGTACTTTATCTTTAAACATATATCCGGGTTCAATTTCTTCAAGAATAGTATCCGGCGGCACATCGGCCGAAGGTTGTTGCAATAAAGCATCATGATAATCAACATTGAATTCTTTTCCTTTGGATTCTATTTTTTTTACTCCTTGTTCTTCAAATGTTTTATTGAATTTATCAAGTACTAATTTTAACCCTTCTTTTATAGAATCCAAATTACTTTCTTCGAGATGTTGAACGGATCTTTGTAAATCGTCATATATAGGAAGAATTTTTAATATAAAAGATTCAGCTCCGTATTTAATTAAATTCAGTTGATCGTTTTCCGTACGTCTTTTATAGTTTTCAAATTCGGCTACTTTTCTTAACAAAGTATCCTTTAGTTCTTGAATTTCCTCTTTTAATTTTTCCACGTTTTCCTGTTTTGTTTCTTTCGGTTTTTCTTCCGTTGTTTTTTTATTTTCATTTGTTTCATGCTTCTGATGTTTTTTCTTTGCTTTCTCTTCGGTCTTATGTTTTTTCATTTTTCACCCTTTTATTTTTTTCTTTTAAAAATTTTCGATAATAATTCCGCCATATAAATTACCGAAGCAATTGTATGAGAATATTGCATACGTTTCGGACCAATAATGCCGATGCTTCCGGCTATTTGCCCTACTTTATATTCTTTTACAATAATGCTGTAATCATATAATTTTTCTTCTTCAATTTCTTTACCTATTGTTACAGAAACTTCTCCGGTTTTTTTGGTTGATTCTTTTTCCATAATATGAATGATAATATCTTTGTCTTCGGCAAGTTCTATTATGCTTTTAAATTGACTGGCATCTGTAAACTCCGGCTGATTAATTATATTTTTTGTTCCGGTTATTATGGTATCTTCGCTCGATTTTACATCTTTAAATATTTTTTCGACGGAATCTAAAAATACCCTCACTACAGGTTCGTTCTTTTTTGTTGAGTAGTTACGAATTCTATCCGAAATAGTATTTCTAATTTCCGTAAATGTTAAGCCCGCAAGCCTTTGATTTAAAAATTGTTCAACTTTCCTTAATGAACTTTTTTCGTATCGTGTTTTTATTTCCAATGTAATTGTACGTATCATACCGGTTTTAATACTAACAACAACCAATATTTTAGAAGTTGATAAAGCTACAAGCTGAATTTTTGTTAAAATGGCATTACTGAATTTAGGATAACTTACACATGCCAATTGATTTGTTAAATCGCTTAAAAGCGAAGAAGTAATTTTCAATATTTCATTTGTCTCAAAATCCGTTTGTTCAAGTTGATTATCTATCAAATCATATTCTTCTTTATTTAATTTGGGTAATCCCATTAAAGAATCTACATATAATCTGTAACCCAAATCTGTAGGAATACGGCCTGCAGAAGTATAGGGATGACCCAAATATCCCAACTCTTCCAAATCCGACATTATATTTCTAACGGTTGCCGAAGAAACACCAAGGTTATACTTGCTTGAAATACTACGCGAACCTACCGGGGTAGCGGTAAGTATATACTGGTTAATAACGTAACGCAGTACCGATTTTTCCCGTTCCGTTAAATTTTCATTTATCATTATTCTTAAAAATCTTTATTTATAAACTAATAAATTTACTAAAAATGTTAAAAACTATCACTTAAATACCTTAAATTTGTATGCCTTCTTCTTAATTTTTAGTTATGCTTTTACATCGTTAATATAAATATGTTTCATTTGATTTAGTAAATTTATATTGGTTTCAAATTGCTTTGTTGCATAATTTAAGAAAGAGTTTATAAAACCATTTTAAGTTGGTAAAAAATTTTTTTAAGGAACATTATGGAAATAGATTATGAAAAATCGGGTGTAAATCTTATAGCAGGTGAAAGAACCGTTGATAACATAAAATCTGTTGTAAAATCTACCTTTAACAAAAACGTGTTAGCCGGCATAGGGCATTTCGGAGCATTTTACCAACTTGATTTAGCCCAATATCGCAATCCCGTTCTTGTTTCCAGCGTTGACGGAGTTGGAACCAAATTAAAAATTGCAATAGATACCGGAATACATGATACTATCGGACAAGATTTGGTTAATCACTGTGTAAACGATATTGCCGTATGCGGAGCCAACCCAATGTATTTTATGGATTATATGGCATTCGGGAAACTTAAGCCCAAAGTTGCTACCGATATTATGAAAGGTTTTGCAAAAGCTTGTAAAGAAAATAATATAGCTTTAATTGGCGGAGAAACGGCAGAAATGCCGGGACTTTATAGCTTAAAAGATTATGATATTTCCGGTACTATTGTGGGAATTGTTGAAAAGGAAAATATTTTGGATGGTAAAAACATTAAAAACGGCGATTTACTTATCGGGTTCGCTTCAAACGGTTTGCATACAAACGGATATTCTTTGGCAAGAAAAGTATTGCTGGATAAATTCAGTTTAAATGAAAACCACGAACTTTTGAAAAATAACATAGGAACCGAATTATTAAAAATACACAAATCATATTTGAACTTAATTCAAACTTTAATTAAAAAAAATAATGTCAAAGCATTTTCGCATATAACCGGTGGTGGTATTATAGGTAACACAAAACGTGTTGTTCCTAAAAATTGTAAAATTATTATCGACTGGAATTCTTGGGAAATGCCTAATATTTTTAAGTTGATCCAACAAACCGGAAAAATTTCAGATGAAGAAATGAGAAAAGTTTTTAATATTGGAATCGGGTTAATTGCAATAATAGACAAAAAGGAATTGCCATCTTTATTTAAAACTGTTAATTCATTAGGTGAAAATCCGGTTGTAATTGGGGAAATACAATCATAAAAACGGAGATTTAATGTTTATAGATACACATGCACACTTGTTTTATCCGAATTTTAACGGAGAAGTTGAACAAATAATAGAAAGAGCATTAAATGCGGGAGTAGAAAAAATAATTGTTCCTGCTACCGATTTGGCAACTTCCAAACAAGCAATAGATTTGGCGGAAAAATACGATTTTATTTTTGCCGCCGTTGGTGTTCATCCGCATGATACGGGTGAAATTCAAGAAAATTATTTGGAAATTTTGGAAGAATTTTCCAAACACGAAAAAGTTGTTGCAATTGGAGAAATTGGCCTTGATTATTATTACGACTTTTCTCCAAAAGAAAAACAAATTAAAGCTTTCAAAGAGCAAATTGATTTGGCCGTTAAAACAAATCTTCCGATTATTGTTCACAACAGAGAATCGAACGAAGATATAATGGAAATAATAAGACAATATAAGAGAACAAATTTAAAAGCCCAGTTTCATTGCTTTGCCGGTGGAATAAAAGAAGCCAAAGAACTTATTTCCATGAAACACTTTATTTCATTTACTGGAAATATCACTTTTAAAAAAGCAGAAAGTGTACGCAATGTTTTAAAAAACGTTGAAATTGAAAATATATTACTTGAAACCGATTCCCCTTTTTTAACTCCGGTACCTTATCGCGGAAAAAGAAACGAACCTGCTAACATAACATTGATTGCAGAAAAAATTGCCGAACTTCACAATGTAACCATAGAAGATGTTGCAAGAACAACAAACTACAATGTTTATAAATTATTCGGAATAGGTAAAAAACCGGAATTAAGTTTTGTTTATAAAATTGGAAATTCACTTTATATAAATGTAACAAACAGATGTAATGCGGATTGTGTTTTTTGCGATAGAAAAGGTGATGCGGTTATTAGCGGTTATAACTTAAAAATGGAAAAAGCAGAAGAACCAAGTGCGGAAAAATATATTGAACTTATTGGGGATCCCAAAAAATATAATGAAATAGTTTTCTGTGGTTACGGAGAACCAACTATCCGCTGGAACGTGGTAAAAAAAATTGCCGAATATATAAAAGCTAATGGCGGTAAAACACGTTTGAACACTAACGGACACGGAAATTTTATAAATAAAAAAGATATTACTCCGGAATTAAAAGGATTAATTGACACAGTATCAATAAGTTTAAACTCAACCGACCCAAATCAATATGCAAAACTAATGAAAGTTGACCCTGCAATGCATAAAGAGATGTTGGACTTTGCTAAAAAAGCAAAACAATATTCAAATGTTATCCTTTCAATTGTAGGGCTTGAAGAAGTTGATAAAGAAAAAGCAAAAGATTTGGCTGTAAACCGTCTTGGTGTTAAGTTTAGAGAAAGAGAATATTTTTAACGGTAACTCTTGGAATTGATATTAACATACAAGACAAAATTAATATTAAATTATAAAATAGCAGAAAGCACTATATCGGCTTTCATAAACTCTATATAAAATCGATGAAACCAAATTTAAAAATATTATTTTTTAGTACTCTTATATTTTTTATTGTCAATATAAACATTGCGCAATCGTTTAATAAAAAAGTTGAAAAAGCCATAAACAAAATTTTGGAAAACGATTATTTTAAATCTACAATTTTATCGGTTGATATTTACGACTTAACTTCAAAAAAAATTATTTATAAAAAAAATCCGAAATTGTTATTACATCCCGCTTCAAATTTAAAACTTTTAACAACGGCAACAGCCTTAGAATATCTTGGACCAGATTACGAATTTACCACCTCGGTATATCATAACGGAATTGTAATGGATTCCGTATGCTACGGAGATATTTTTATTGTAGGAGGTTTCGACCCCGATTTTACCGTTAGAGACTTGGATACAATTGTAACCGAAATAAAAAAATACGGAATAAAAGAAATACGCGGAAACCTTTATGGAGATGTTTCCAAAATGGATTCTTTGTTTTGGGGAAACGGTTGGATGTGGGACGATGATCCTTCTACGGATTTTCCTTACATGACACCGCTAATTATAAATGACGCCGCTGTAAAAATTGTCTATCGTCCGGGAATTATTAATAAACCGATTAGTTACGAATTAATTCCTCAAACAAATTTTTTTAATGTCGTTAACGAATCAATAACAACCAAAGAAGATACTTCAAACTTTAAAATTACGCGTAATTGGTTAACAAGAGGAAATCAAATTCAAATATCGGGCGATATTTCTTATAAGGAAGAACAAGATACCGTTGAATTGAATGTAGTTAATTCCGAATTTTATTTTATGTATTTATTCAAAGAAGCATTGCAACGCGATTCGATTGCGGTTAAAGGAAAAATAGATACATTAAAGTTACCGGAATTTTCCAAAAAAATTTATATTCATAAAAGAAAGTTTAAAGACATTATAAATAATTTAAATAAAAAAAGCGATAACTTAAGTGCGGAAATGACATTGAGAGCTTTGGCATTAAAACATAATAAAAAAGCCAGAGCAAAATACGGAATAGAAATGATTGATAGTCTTATTGAAAAAACCGGTTTAAATTATAAAAATTACAAAATTGTTGACGGTTCAGGAGTTTCGCATTACAATCTTGTTACAACAGAACTTCTGGTTGAAGTATTGAAATATCTTTATGAAAAATCGAAAAAGAATTATAAAATTTTATATAATTCTTTACCCATTGCAGGTATAGACGGAACGCTGGAAAAAAGGATGAAAAGAGGAGCCGCTTACAAAAACGTTCGTGCAAAAACCGGAACATTAAGTGGTGTAAGTACTCTTTCGGGATATTTACTTAGCAAAAACAAACACAGAATTGCTTTTTCGATTTTTATTCAAAACTATGTTAAAAAAGGGAAAGTGGCCCGTTATTATCAAGATAAAATTTGCAAGTTTTTATGCAAAACAAAACTATAAAAGTTTCCCGCCTGGTTTTCATTTTTTCTTATTAAGTTATTTCATACTCAAAGCTATTCTATGTTTAGCAATATCAACGGATTTAATAGTTACATCAATAATATCTCCAACGCTAAGAATTTCCAAAGGATGTTTTATAAATTGATTTGCCATTTCGGAAATGTGAAGAAGTCCGTCTTGTTTTAATCCAACATCAACAAATGCACCGAAATCAACAACATTTCTAACCGTTCCTTTAAGTGTCATTCCTATTTCGAGGTCTTCAATTTTCATAACATCATTTCTCAAAATCGGTTTGGGCATATCTTCACGCGGATCTCTGCCCGGCTTATTTAAATTTTCAAGAATATATTCCAATGTGGGAATTCCAATATTCATAGATTCGGCAATGTTTTTCAATCCTTTGTTTTTAACATATTGTTCAACAAGTTTACCCTTTACAATTATTTCCGTTGAAGAAATATTACATAAATCCAAAAGTTGTTTTGTTACCGTATAAGACTCGGGATGAATAAAAGTATTATCCAATGGATTGTTGCCACCCGATATTTTTAAAAAACCGGCAGCTTGTTCAAATAATTTTTTACCCAAACCGGGAACATTAAGCAATTCTTTTCGGTTGTTAAATTTTCCGTTACTATCTCTAAATTTAACAATGTTGCCGGCTATTCTTTTATTAAACCCGGCAACATAAGTAAGTAACGAAACCGAAGCGGTATTTAAGTTAACGCCAACATAATTAACACAACTGATAACCACATCATCAAGATTTTTACTAAGTAATTTTTGATTAACGTCGTGCTGATAAAGACCAACACCAATAGATTTGGGTTCGATTTTTACAAGTTCGGCAAGTGGATCCAAAACTCTGCGTGCAATAGAAATGTTCCCTCTTTGACTGGCTTCCAAATCCGGAAATTCTTGTTTGGCAATAGGCGAAGCCGAATAAACAGAGGCTCCGGCTTCGTTTACAATTAAGTAATAACAATCAAGATTGTTTTCAGTAATTATTTCCGAAATCATAAATTCGGTTTCTCTGCTTGCCGTTCCGTTGCCTATTGCAATTATATCAACATTATATTTTTTTACAAGTTTTAGTATTGTTGATTTTGCATCCGATATTTTCCTTTGAGGCGGATGCGGATATATAGTACTTCCTTCCAAATATTTACCCGTTTTATCTATAACCGCAACTTTAGAACCGGAAACAAACCCGGGGTCTATACCCATAATTATTTTATTCATCATAGGCGGCTGAAGCAATAACTGCCTTAAATTGGAACCGAAAATTTCTATGGCGTGTTTATCGGCAATTTCGGTAAGGTAATTTCTTGTTTCCCTTTCCAATGATGGATAAAGAAGTCGGTTAAAAGAATCCGTTAAAGTCTCTTCCAAAATTGTTTGGAAAACGGTTTGGTGGAAATTAAAATATAGTGAATAAATTTTATTAAATAAAAATTCTTTATCAAAATTAAACGATACTCTTAAAAATCCTTCACGTTCTCCCCGATTTAATGCCAAAGTTTGATAAGGTTTTATTTTTGTTATTTCAATTTCAAAATTATGATAAATTTCATAAACATCGGTTTTGTTATTTTTTTTGGCCTTATCTTTTTTAGCAACTTTTTTTGATTTTATCCTTGAAGAAGATAAAAGGTATTTTCTTATTTCTTTTCTAACATCGGCACTATCGCTAATCATTTCCGCAATTATATCTTTAGCTCCTTTTAATGCTTCTTCCGATGTTTCAACACCTTTTTGCACATCTACATATTTCTTTAACACATCATCAAAGTTTCCGAGAAAGTTTGGATTGGTTATAATAAAATTTGCAAGAGGTTCCAAACCTTTTTCTTTTGCAATGCTACCGCGTGTTTTTCTTTTTGGTTTATAAGGTAAATATAAATCCTCAACTTCTTGAAGTTTATCTGCCCTTAATATTTTTTCTTTTAGTTTTTCCGTTAATTTACCTTGTTCTTTAATACTATTTAATACCGTATCTTTTCTTTCTTCCAAAAGTTTTAAGTAATTATATGTTAATTCAATATCCCGTAATTGTTCTTCGTCCAGTCCGCCTGTTTTTTCTTTTCTATAACGTGCTATAAAAGGTATTGTGGCATCTTCTTCAAAAAGTTTAATTGTTTCGTTTACCTGATTTGTATCGATATTAAGCTTTTTTGCTATTTGTTCTTCTTTTGTCATTGTTGATGTTAACCTTAGTTGCTTAAATATTAAAAATAAAGGTGATAAAGTTAAGAGGATAATTTAATAATTCAAATTTATTATATTATTTATGTTAAAAACCATGCAAAAAGTATGTACAATTTATTCATTAAAAGGTATTGTTTTTCGGATAATTTTGAATAGCTCCGTAGCCCGTTCAATTAATAAATTATATGCATTATTCATTGCTTGATTGTGAGAAAGATTTTTTGTTTTAACGGATATAACCGAAACGGCGTTTAGTTTGTTTAATTCTTTTTTTCTTAATTTTACATCACCGCAAATAATTGCAACCGGTTTTTTAAATTGTTTACATCTTTCAACAATTCCCTTGATTGTTTTCCCTTTTAATGTTTGGTTATCAAGCAATCCTTCTCCGGTAATAACCAAATCGCTTTGCATTAAATAATAATCAAAATTTAATATATTTAATATTGAATGAATGCCATTTTCAATTTTTACATTTCCCATAAAAAGTAAACTGGCAATAATTCCGCCGCCGGCACCGCTGCCTTTTACTTTGCTTACTTTTATGCCGAATGTTTTTTCAATTAAGTTTGAATAATTTTTTAATCCGTTTTCCAGATGTTTTACATCGTCGGCTGTTGCACCTTTTTGAAGAGCATAAAAATATGCGGCTCCTTGCTTCCCTGTTAATTTATTTGTTACATCGGTAAAAATTTTAAGTTGAACGTTTTTTATATCTATTGCATTTTCCGTATTTATGGTTTTTATTTTTTCCAAATTTTTTCCTATCGGTTTTAGTTTATTGTTGTTTCCATCAATAAATTCAACCCCAAAGGCAGATGCTATTCCAATTCCGGCATCTGTGGTTGCGGTACCACCAACAAACAAAAAAATTTCTTTAGCTCCTTTTTTTATTGCATCCAATATAATTTTACCGGTACCGAATGTTGATGTAAACATAGGATTACGTTCTTCTTTATTAAGCAGTTGCAATCCTGAGGCCAAAGCAACTTCTATGAATGCAACATTACCTGATAAACCATAATATGTTGTAATTGGTCTGAACAGAGGATCTTCGGTGGCAACAATAATTTTTTCAAAGTTCAAATTATTTTGTAAAACCTTTAACGAACCTTCGCCACCATCGGCAATAGGAATTTTTTTTATTTCTACGGAAGAATCAACTTTTAAAATTCCTTTTTCTACGGCGTTACATACTTCTTGAGACGAAAGAGAGCCTTTGAATTTATCGGGAGCAATTATTATTTTCAATTTAATATTTTTTTTTGATTTAATTATTTACATATAAGATAAGCAAGCAATAAATTTTATGTAAGAAATTTTAGAATAAAACATTTACAATTATTACAATATTAAGAAATAGAAAATAAAAAGTTATTTACTTTTAATAAACCAATTTGTAACACCTTTAACGGCTTTTTCAACAAATTCTTCTTTTTTCATTTTTTCTTGCTCATCTTTGTTTACGCTTTCAAATCCTACGGCAACAAAGTAAGTTGCTTTATCAAAAAAGTTATTGATTTTTTGATAGAATTCCAGCGATTGATGTAAATCTAAAATAGAGTTAATAACGCCTTGATTAACAATGTAACGCCACAGAACAACTCTAGCTAAAATCAATGCATAAATAACCTCGCTATTTTTCAGATCTTCCGAGGCTCTTTCTCTGCCCAGCTTAACAAAATGCTCTGCGGTTTTAGAATCGCCCGGATCTGCATTCATTATCCATTCGCCGAGCCTTCTGTAAACATCGTAAACTCTAATACCAAGAACGGCTTCGTCAATATTCCGGTATCCTTTTGTTGCGGGATTTGTTTTAATTTCATGAATCCATTCTTTTGTAAGTGATTCTGCGTGGTCTTCAACTAATCTGATAAATTTTTCGTATAACATTTTGCACCTCCGTTTAATTGTTTTGAGAAGTACATTATTTCTAATACGAAAAACCGAATATTTTTAGGAGTGGTTTTCCGGAATTATTCTTTTGTTAAATTAAATTTTGCTTCCGCAATTTTTTTTTGTTTACTATATTCATCACGAATATTAAACAATAGTTTGTAACTTCCGGTTTCAAATGTTCTATCAAGTTCAATTTGAACTTCAACGGGTATATCAATGAACTTATTTTTTTGTTTATTTTCAAGTGTATCCGAAAATATTTTTTTTAATGTATCGTTGGAAGATGTTATTAAATTTACAAAGCAATATAATTTAGACTTATATATGTTTTTGTTTTTCTTTTGTTGAAATCCCGTAGCAACAACCGTTCCATTTACTTCCCAACCATCGCCAACATCAAAAGCAAATGCTTCGGAGTTTGAAAGTTTTAGTTTCGAATTATTTTTTGAGCATGCAAATTGAAGTATAATTATTGAAAACAAAAAAAATATTTTTATAAAAAACTTCATCCGTCCTCCTTTTTATTCTTCTCCGGTAAAGGAGAGGAATTTTATAAGACGTTAGTTTTCTTTTTTGAATCGGGTCATAAATTCAACTAAATCTTCCACGCCTTTCGAAGGGAAAGCATTATATATTGACGCACGAATTCCACCTACGGAACGATGACCTTTTAAATTTGCAAAACCTTTTGCTAATGCCTCTTCAACAAATTTTTTTTCCAATTCTTCATTTTGTAAATTGAACGTAACGTTCATAAGCGATCTATCTTCTTTAACGGCAGTACCTTTATAAAATCCGTCTGAATTATCAATTGCTTCATAAAGCAGTTGAGCTTTGGTTTCGTTTATTTTTTTCATTTCTTCCAATCCCCCGTTTTTAAGTAACCACTTGAAAACCAATCCCATTATATAAATTGTAAATGTAGGCGGAGTATTATACATAGAGTTTTTTTCTACATGAGTATTATAATTTAAATAAGTATGTAAAGTTTTTGGAGAACGTTCCAATAAACTTTTTTTAATAATTACAAGTACGGCACCGGCAGGTCCCATATTTTTTTGTGCACCTGCATAAATAATTCCATATTTATTAACATCAATTGGTTTGCTAAGAATATTCGACGACGCATCGCATACCAAGGGAATGTTTCCTACTTCGGGTTCGGTTTTATATTCCGTTCCGAAAATTGTATTGTTAGATGTAAAATGAACATAAGAAGCATCGGATGAAATTTTAAGTTCTTCTTTTTTGGGTATATAATTGAAGTTAGAATTTTCGGAAGTAGCAGCCACATTTACTTCGCCAACTCTTTTTGCTTCTTTAATTGCTTTTTTAGACCACGCTCCCGTATTGATATAATCTGCTTTGTTATTAGGCGGCATTATGTTTAACGGCACCATTGAAAATTGTAGTGTTGCTCCTCCTTGTAAAAACAAAACCGCATATTTGTCGTTTACATTTAATAGAGTTCTTAAATTTTGTTCGGCTTCGGAAATAATTTCTCCGTAAGTTTTGGAACGATGACTCATCTCCATTACCGATAAACCCTGACCTTTGTAGGAATAAAAATCTTCTTGTGCTTCCAATAAAACTTCTTCAGGTAATACACCGGGTCCTGCACTAAAATTATAAATTCTTTTTTCCATAATTTTATTTCCTTATAGTAAATTTTATTTTAATGTATTTAATATGCTAAATTTAACTTAATAATTATTATTAGTTATGCCGGTAATTAAAAACAATTTTAGTTTAAGAGAATAACTGAAAAACCAAATTATTATATAGTATGAACAACCAATCCGTCTCTAAGTTTAGGTTCAAACCAAGTTGATTTTGGCGGCATGGTTTCTCCGGCATCGGAAATATTTATCAAATCATCTACGGAAACAGGGTACATTGAAAAGGCAATTTTTGCTTTTCCTGTATTAACTAATTTTTCCAATTCTTGCGTACCTCTTATTCCGCCTATAAAATCAATGTTATTATCCGTACGCGGATCTTCAATACCCAATATAGGAGTAAGCAAATAATTTTGGAGAATGCTTACATCCAAATTTCCTCCAATATTTTCAGCCGGTTTAACATTTTCATTCGGTTTCAGTATATACCATTTGCCTGCTATATACATTCCGATATTTCTTTTTTCTTTTGGAATTGGATTGTTTGTTTTTTCAATTGTAAAATTAATTTTTACTTTGTTCATAAATTCTTCTTCGTTCATTCCTTTAAGATTAAGCACAATTCTATTATAAGGTAGAATTTTTAATTGTTCCGCCGGAAAGAGTACGGCGAGAAAATAATTGTATTCTTCGTTACCATTGTGATTGGGATTTCTTTTTTGTTTAACGGCTCTTGCTCTGCTTGCACTTGCTGCCCTGTGGTGTCCGTCTGCAATATATAAATTTTTTGTTTTACCGATTTCTTCAATTACGGTTTGTTCATATATTTTGGGAAGAATCCACAATTTATGAATTATACCGTCTTCGGAAGTAAAATTATAAACAGGTTCTGTTTCATTAATTGTTTTATCAACGGCTTCGTTTACTTTTTTTATTCCTTTATAGGTAAGAAACACCGCACCTGTTTGTGCTTCGGTTGTTACGATGTGATTTGTTCTATCGTCTTCTTTAACTTTGCGCGTTTTTTCATGTTTTTTAATTACATCGTTATCATAATCGTCAACAGAAAATGTAGCGGCAATACCAACTTGCTTTTGGTTTCCCATAGTTAAATGATACACATAAAAATTTGCCACTTCATCTTGAATCATTGCTTCGTTTCTAAGTTTGATAAAATTTTCTTTTGCTTTTTCATATACAATTTTATCATAGGGATTTGTATTTTCAGGTAGTTCAATTTCAGATCTTGTTACGCGTAAAAAATTAATTTTGTTATCTTTTACAAGTTCAGTCGCCTCTTCTCTGTTAACAACATCGTAAGGAACGCTGGCAAGAAGCTGAGCAACCTCCGGCTTGGGTCTTACAGCTTTAAAAGGTCTGATAACAGCCATGTTTTTCTCCGAGAATTTTATTTTAAAAAATATTTTACAATTAAAACTTAGTACTTAATTAATTGAATTACACGTAAATAGAAATTATTTTATCATATTAATCATTTCCATTAATTCATCAACAAGTTCATCTGCATTTCCACTGTAGCCAACGCTTTTAAATCTTATTTTACCATTTTTATCTATAATAAATTTTGTAGGAATTCCTTCCACACCATAATCCGCAACCACTTTATTTTTTTCGTCGATAAGAACATGAAAAGGATAGTTTTTCTTTTTAAGAAAATTTTTAACATTTGTTGTTTTGTTTTTTACTCTTTCCCAAGTATTTACAAATAAGAATTTTACCTTTTTATTAGTAAGTTTGGTTTGTGCAGTAGCCATTGCCGGAAAAGATTGAACGCATGGCCCACACCAAGTTGCCCAAAAGTCAACAATAACTGGGTTCCCTTTATAATCCGATAAAGAAACTTTTTTCCCGTTCATATCTGTAAGTGTAAACTGAGGTGCTGGTTTGTTCATTATTTCTTTTTGTAATTTCTCTTTAATTTTCGCTTTTGCTTTATTTTCATATTTTACAATAAATTTTTCCAATTCCGTTTTATTACCGCCCGAAGAAACAAATGCTTTTTTGTAAAGTTCTATTGTTTTGTTTGTGGTTTTCCCGTTTTTAATATATTTTTCCAAAGTTGTTTTTGCAATATCATATTTTCCCATGCTAATTAGCAAAGCCGCATATCCGTCGTTTATATCGGGAAATGAATTATTACTTAGTTGTACCGCTTCTTTATAAGCATTTAATGAATTTTGTTTTTGATTTGTTTCTCTTAGCAAATTTGCATACGTATCCAATATCATGGCTAGCGATTGATTTTTATACATAGCAAATTCTTTTTCCGTTAAATATGACGGTTTGTTGTTATCTGTTTTTATATCGTCTCTAGCCAGTTCAACGGATTTTTTGGCAATAGCAACGGCTAAAGGATTATTTTCTTTGTTTTCAAACATAGACCAGGCAATTGAATTATAGTAATCCGCTTTAGCCAAATTCGGATATTTGTTTGCTAGATCAAATGCCTTTTTAAATTTTTTATTCTGTATGCAAGTGGATATAATATTGTATAACATTGCCGATTCCGGTTTTGTGTCGTTATATTTTTTTATAAATGAATTTAAAAATTTAATTTTTCCGTTAATATCTTTTTGCGATAAGAAAACTTTATATTGATCACGCTTGGCCAAGTTTGATTTAGGAAATTTTTTTATTCCCAATTCTTCAAATTTTTTCCCTTTAACCAAATTACCGGTTTTGGTAAACCACTTTGCCAAAAACTCGTAATTATCTTCCGTTAACTTTTCCTTTTCTGCAATTTTATTTAATTCCAAATTTATGATGCTGTCTTTTTTATTTTTAGGAATTGTAAAAAAATAACTTTCCAAAAATTTTGCTTTTTGTTCCGGGTTTTTAGAAAATTCTTCCTTAAATAATAAACGTGCCAATTCCCTATCGTTTTTAAAACCAATGTGATCGAAGAACTTAACAATTATCGAAGCCAAGCCTGCAGAAGCTCCGGGAACAATATCATTATTGTTATACAATTTAATCACATAACCATTATTGTTATTATTATCTACAATTTTATCATTTACAAATTTAATTACTACACCATAAGTAGAATCGGTAGTTTGAATATTTCCCACCCAACTTTTTTCTTTTTTTTGCATAACCACACTTTTGGTATCATCCAAATCTTTACTATATAAATATGCAACCATTTCAATGTTTTGCACATTTTTAAGGTCCGGAGATTGTGGGTTATATTTTATTGTAAGTTCACTACCTTGTTTCGGTTTTTGAGGTGTATATGTAAAATTGGTTTCGGTTAATTTTTTTTTGCTGCATGAAATAAGAGCAACAAGTATAATCAAAATTCCGAAAATTTTATTAGTTTTCATTTTAAGCTCCTTTATTGCTTTCTTAGAAAAGTATTATTTGTGCTCACGTTAAATATACATATTACTTTGATACGGATAAATGATAAAATTACTCAATTTTATCTCCGGATTTATCATTATTGAATCATCCGATTTTATAAAATTTTGAATTTAAAGAAAATCAATGTATAATATTTAATTTTTCTATTTTACAACTTGTTTGTAGTATTGCAAGAAATTAAACAATAATTTTTTTGGGGTTTCCAAATAATATTACCTTGCTTCAATAAGGTAATTATACTTATTTTAGCGAAAACAAAAAATAAAAAATATGTCGGAAACAGAAATAAAATATTTTACACCAGAAGAAGCTAACAAAACTTTACCGCTTGTAAGGAAAATTGTTAAAGATATTTTGGATTACAGTCTGCAACTTAAAGACATTAAAGATACATTTGGAAACAATTTGGAAGACAATGTCGAGGCCGGTAATTTGATTTCACAAATAAAAGGTTTTATGCAAGAGTTAAATGAAATCGGTTGTAGTTATAAACATTGGAATTTTTCCGTTGGACTTGTTGATTTCCCTTCTATTATTGACGGCGAAGAAGTTCTTCTTTGTTGGAAAAGCGATGAAGAAAGCATTCAATATTATCATGGATTAAACGAAGGCTTTAGAGAACGTAAACTTATACCAGAATATTATTTTTATATTACCGATTAAAAATATACCGGACTTTTAAAGTCCGGTTTACAATTCAATATTACATTTATTTTCTTTTTTCAATTCTATGTGAATAAGTAATTTCGATTGATTTTTGAAGCATTGCCGTAACACCACAATAAACCGTTTGTGAAAGTTCAATTGCCCGCATAACATCTTTTTCTTTTATATCACTACCGTAAAAAACAAATTCAAGATGAATTTTTGTATAAACCTTAGGGTGAGTTTCCGTAGATTCGGCGGAAATATTTATTTCAAATCCATCTAAATCCACTCTTTTCTTTTGTAAAATTGCTGCAACATCGGCTCCTGTGCAACCGGCTAAACTTATAAGTAATAATTCTTTCGGTCTTATTCCGGCATTACTTCCGCCAAAAGTTTCCGGTCCGTCCATCGGTACCCAATGATTTGATTCGGTTTTACCAATAAATGTAATTCCTTGAATTTGTTTTACAACTGCTTTGTGCTTTGCCATAATACTCCTTTTCTCTTTTTTATAATATTGTCCGATAAAAAATAATAAATTTTCATCTTTTATTTGATTCGGTTCCCGAATAAAAGTTTCAAAAACAATAACCAAATCTCGATTAAGTTATTGGAAATCTTCTCTTGTCATTTAGATGACATTTGTAAAAACAAAATGTCAAATATCATACACTAATATTAAATGGCAAATATTATTATTCGCTACCAAACAATTTTTATAATAAGGAGGAACAAATGAATAAAATATACATCCCGTTGTTTTTTGTGCTGGTGTTCATAGAACAAATATCAGCTCAAGTACAACACACAAATTTTTATAGTACTGCCGAGCAATTATTTCTGGCAAATGAAATAAATGAAAGCGGAGAACCTTTTGCAGAAGCTTTAGGATATAACTTGGACGATCTTGATCCATTTGTATTAAATTCGCCGGATTCAATTGCATATACATTAGGTATTGAAAATTACGAATATTCCCGATATCAATTAGGAACAATAGTATCACGTTCCGGCATGGGTTTGCACATGATGTGGGCTCCTATCATTATGGCAAAGGCTGCTATGATGGATTCTTCGTTTGACGGTTCGATAACAGGAACGCCAAACGGATACAACGAAGACGATGAACTATTTAAAACAATAATGCATTTTGGAATGTTATCTCATTTTACACCTTTTAAACATCCGTGGCCTCAATTTGCGGAATTTATTTCCGGAGATCCTCATTTACCTCAGTCCGTAGATGCCGATAATTTTAACACTGATTTTAAAACATTACGTTGGGATAGAAGTAAAATGGATAAAACACTAAATCCCGCTGCTATGGGACAATCGTTAATGAAACAATATTTATGGGCTCAAGATATGCTGGGCGGTTTACACGATGCCGACGATAATCCTGTTGACCCGACAGCTTCTTCACCGGATTCATCAAGTAATCCTCATTTTGATCCGGCAAATAATGTTTTTTACGGTGGCGATGCCATAGACGGCTTTATCGGACAAGTTTTAACTGCAGAAGCTATAAACAAAATGTTATTCATGAACGGTAATTTAGCTTATGACGGAAATTCTTTGGGTGCTGTTAATCCGGCATCTTATACTCCTGCAGACGGAATAAAATACTTTCCGCACAAAATTGCCGTTACGGAAACCATAGTTAAACAAGGTCTGCCGCCAAAGTTATCATCATTAGAAGTAACCGATGCATCAAGCGAGTTATTTGATCAAATTTCTTTATTGTGGGGTACTTTACATTTTAAAAACATGATGGATCCCAATATTAACGACGAACCGCATGCAGCCTACCATTACGTATTCGACGGAGATCCTTTCCCTCCGGCAGCATCTCAATCCGGCATCCCGGGCCCTTTCGATTTGATGAAAGGCTCTAGCAAAGTACTTTTCTTAAATATAAAGGCAATGCATTTTAATAACACGGAAGGAACTTTTATTAATACTTCAAATTTAAATAATGGTAACGTTGAACAAGGTACGGAAATAAATACCGTTAATGCGGGATATTCAATTGTTATTTTAGCCAAATTTATTCAAGAATTTACAGGAACCCCTTTAGAAAATATGGCGCACGATCTTCTTGTTGCACAAGCTGATTTTATTATTAACAAACTAAAAAACAATTCCGGAGGATTTTATAATTCCTATACAATAGGAACAGGAGCGGATACGGAAACTCAAAAAGTTGTTTCTGTTGCTGCTGCAATACGCGGTTTATACGCCGCTTATACAATTACTAACAATAACAATTATCTTACCGAAGCTAACGATGGTTATAATTATTTAATTACCAATTTTTATCTACCCGAACAAATGGCATTTAAAACCGATTTAAGTTCAACTACTGCAATTTACACTCCTTTTAATTTTGCAATAATTGCCGGTGCGCTTCGCGAAGCCAAATTGGTTGGAAACAATTCCGAAGCTCCTATAATTTATACCAGATTTTTTAAAAATATTGGAAACCGTATGCAACTATGTGAAGCAGGCCCAACGGGAGAAACCGGTAACGATTCCGATGGTGACGGAGTTCCGTTTCTTCCTCAACAACCGGACGGTTTGCCTCCGATTTTTGCTCCGCAAGCTACGTTCGATTTGGTTACTGATGTAAAAAATAACAATGCAATATCTTATAATTTTAACTTGGAACAAAATTATCCCAATCCTTTTAATCCTACAACTACTATCAAATACTCGCTTCCCGGTTCGGAATTTGTTACACTAAAGGTTTTTAATGTTTTGGGAAAAGAAGTAATTACTTTGGTTAACAAAACGCAAGCGGCGGGGAACTATATCATAAATTTTAATTCACAAAATCTTACAAGCGGTATTTATGTTTATCAATTGAAAGCGGGCAATAATATTCAAATTAGAAAAATGGTTCTTTTAAAGTAGTATGAAATGATATGGGAAGAAAGAAATAAATCAATAAAAAACAACTTGCTAAATCATTTATAAAAAAAATAAAATATAGATTTAAGGAAAATCAAATTCATTTGAATTCCGAATTTGATTTTCCAAATTTTTTGACAAGCTGTTTTTTAATTTTGTAGTAGTTTTTAATGTAACAATTAGCGGATTATTTGCTGCAATTAATTTTCAAAGCAAAATCATGTATAAGATATTCTTGTAAATATTTTTTCTTTTACGAGCAATAACACAGGAACAACCTTAAACGTTAAAATAAGTAAAAAAAACAGTTCCCCGTTTTCTTGTGTTTTTATTAACATACTTTCTTTTGGCAACTTTAGATATAATTCCAATCCGGTTCGCATCTGTGCGCCAACGGAGATTCCTTCATAAATAATTTTCTTATAAAAAAGCCTTGTGTTAGATTACTAACTAACATAAAAAGATTTGATTGCATTAAGCTTGAGCAATTATTAGTGTTAAATTAAAATTCGTAACATACTTTGTATATTAACATTTTTTGAATTCTGACGTTTAATAATTGTAGGAATCATAATTTGATAACTTAGCCGTAGTAAATTCCGCTTGTTAACTGTAATTTACAAACCATTGATGTTATACGACTTAATATTTATGATGTAAATAGGTCAATCTTTTATTTTGGTATAATTGAATTTTTAGCAAATCACCTTTTCATTGTTTAATTTTACAATTAAATTTTGATGATATGGCTATGAAAACAAAATCGGGATTTGTAACAATTGCCGGCAGACCGAATGTCGGCAAATCAACATTAATGAACAGATTGATAGGTGAAAATTTATCAATAATAACCGACAAGCCACAAACAACGCGTAAACGTATTCTTGGAATTTTATCGGAAGAAAATTATCAGATAATTTTTTTAGATA
>JALSTL010000174.1 GCA_026983755.1 Melioribacteraceae bacterium
AATAAATCGACAAATGTAATGGACATAAACTTACAGAATGAAATACCGACAACCTCGCCCTACCCGGAAGATGTAAGAAGCGTTAACACCATTCCGGCTAATGTTGTTGACTGGGTACTGGTTCAAATAAGAACAACACCAAACGGTGTAGCCGTAGCATCGCGCAGTGCGTTTTTACGTAATGACGGTATGATTGTAGCTGACGACGGAACAACGGAAGAAATTCAGCTTGAGGCGGCAGAAGATAATTATTATATTGTAATCAAGCACAGAAATCATTTGGCTGTTATGAGTAGTGTAACTGTTCATTTAACCAATGCCAACCCGGTATTATATGATTTTACTATTGGCGAAAGTCAGTTTTACGGTTTAAATGGAGCTAAAAAATTAAATTGATTTATTAGTTAAATATTAACACATTTTTCAAAGTGTACATTTTCTTAAAAAAATAACGGAGTGCACCAATGAGTTTGAACGTTATAGATTTTGTAATTTTCGGCGGATATATTTTGATGATCGTTGGAATGGGATTATACGTTTCACGAAAAAAAGAAGGTCAAGAAAAAAATTCTGCCGATTATTTTCTTGCCAGTAAAGCTTTGCCATGGTGGGCAATAGGCTCATCGTTAATAGCGGCAAATATTTCGGCAGAGCAGTTCATCGGAATGTCCGGTTCAGGTTTTGCAATCGGCTTGGCTATTGCTTCTTATGAGTGGATGGCTGCTTTAACATTAATAATTGTTGCTAAATTTTTTCTACCGATCTTCATTAAGAAAAAATTATATACAATTCCCGAATTTATTGAACAACGGTTTAGTACTAACCTTAAAACCATATTAGCTGTTTTTTGGGTAGCACTTTTTATTTTTGTTAATCTTACTTCGGTTCTTTTTTTAGGAGGCAAAGCTCTCGATACTATTATTGGTAACGGAGATGGAAGTTTAATTTTCCCCGCAATAATCGGATTGGGCTTAATTGCAGCAGCTTATTCCTTATACGGCGGACTTTCTGCAGTTGCTTGGACGGATGTTGTTCAAGTTATTTTACTAATTGGCGGCGGATTGTTAACTACATTTATAGCACTTAATTCGGTTACGCCGAACGGAGGTACTTTTGCGGGATTTTCTCATATCTACCATGTAGCACACGATAAATTTCATATGATATTAACAAGAAATAATCCTGAGTATTTTAATTTACCCGGTATTACTGTTTTAATTGGTGGTATGTGGGTTGCCAATATATATTATTGGGGATTTAATCAATATATAATCCAAAGAGCTTTGGCCGCCAAATCTCTTACCGAAGCTCAAAGAGGTTTGGCCTTTGCGGCGTTCTTAAAAATTATTATTCCTTTGTTAGTTGTTATTCCCGGGATAATTGTTTATGTTCTTTATATGCAACCTGAAGGAACTACCATTATTCCTGGAATAAAAGAAGCATTTACATCTTCCGGCGGCGGTATTAATTACGATAAAGCATATCCATGGTTAATATCCAAATTTATTCCGGTAGGTGCAAAAGGTTTGGTAGTTGCAGCTTTAACGGCGGCTATTGTATCTTCTTTGGCTTCTATGCTTAATTCCACTTCCACTATTTTTACAATGGATATTTACAAGCCTTACTTTGCCAAAAAAAATATTAGCGAAAGTAATGTGGTTAAAGTAGGAAGAATTTCCGCCGGAATCGCTTTGGTTATTGCAATTTTTATTGCTCCTGTTTTAGGAAATATTCCCCAAATGTTCCAATATATTCAAGAATATACAGGTTTGGTTAGTCCGGGTATTCTTGCCGTATTTCTTATGGGAATTTTTTGGAAGAAGACTACAAACAAAAGTGCTATTGTTGGTGTTCTTTCTTCCATTGTGGTTGCTTTATTGTTAAAAGCAAGTATTGTGGATTTACCTTTTCTTGATCAAATGTTTTATACTTTAATTATAACTATTGTGATAATTATGGGTGTAAGTTTAACTACATCGGATAATGTTGAAGACCCGAAAGGTATCGATTTAACGGCAAAAATATTTAAAACCGATTCAGTATTTAATGTCAGTGCTTATGTATTACTAATAATATTGGCTTTTTTATACACGGTTTTTTGGTAAAATTTTTCGCAACAAATATCTATCAATATTAACCCTTGTAAAAATTTGCAAGGGTTTTTTATAATTAGTTCTATTTTTTATTGGAAATTATTTAGATTATAAAAAATTATTCCGTTTTATTTTAGCAGAAATATAAGATTTACAATTCGAAAGTTATTAAAAAATATAACAAAGGAGATGATAGTTGAACCCGAATTATGCAATAGAAAAACAGAATAGCTCTAAACTATTATGACAAAAGCAATTATTATAAAGCAAAATATTAGGAAAGGTTAAATTAAAAAGTCTTTTTAACTTATTGCATATTATAGTTTAATAAGCAATTTCTAAATTCTAATGCATAATTCGTGTTGAATAGCATCGCTTTAATATTAATGTAATTTGTTAAAACCTAAATTACTATTATCCGGTGCTGTTCATTGCAAAGTTATCCATTCGTTCCAAACATCCGGCTGATAATCTATTGTTACGTCTTTCCCGTTTCGTACAATTGGTGTTTTAAGCAACAACGGATCTTCAAGAAGTTCTTCTTCCAAATCAAAAACCATATATTTCATTCCTCTTTTTTTATATTGTTTGGAATCCGTATCAATTAAATCATCCAAAGAAACCGAATGCAAAATGTTTTGCAGTTCGCCGTTACTTAATCCTTTTTCGGTTAAATCTCTAAAATGAAATTTAATTCCGCGTTCTTTAAAAAAACGTTGAGCTTTTTTGGTTTTATTACATTTTTTTGTGCCGAATATTATTATGTTCATAATTTTATGTATTTTAAAGTTGGAACAAAACAGATTTAATATAGTTAAAGTTTAAAGTTAATAACAATAAATATCAAATGAAAAAAATAATAAAATTAGTTGTAATTATTTTAGTTGTAATTTCCCAATTATCTTTTGCGCAAGATAGTACATTCGATTCGTTAGTAACAAAGGGAATTAAAGAAATTTACAATATCCAATTTGAAAAAGCAAAAGAAACATTCGATTTATTACAAAAAAAATATCCAGAACATCCTGCCGGTAAATTTTTCAGTGCAATGATTATTTGGTGGAAAATAACTCTTGATACGGATAGCAAAACCTTTGATGAAACTTTTGTGGATAGTTTACAAAATGTTATTGATTTTTGTGATAATATTTTGGAAAAAAAACCAAGCAACGTTGATGCAATTTTTTTTAAAGGTGGTGCACTTGGGTTTAGAGGAAGACTTTATGCCTTAAGAAAAGCTTGGCTGAAAGCGGCTTTAGACGGTAAAGATGCTTTGCCGTTAGTGTTACAAGCTCATAAAATTGATCCGACTAACGAAGATGTGAAATTGGGATTTGGAATTTATAACTATTATGCCGAAGCCATTCCCGAAAAATATCCTTTCATTAAACCGTTTATGATTTTTTTCCCCAACGGCAATAAAGCAAAAGGAATTGAGCAACTAAAAATTACAGCGGAAAAAGCAAAATATGCAAATATTGAAGCACGTTTTTTTTTACTAACCTTATTTTATCAGTTTGAACAAGATTATGACGAATCTTTGAAATATGCACAATCTCTTCATAAAGATTTTCCCAATAATCCGATATTCGAAAAGTATTACGGAAGATTATTTGTAAAAAAAGGAAATTATAATAAAGCAGCAGCAATATTTTCCGATATCAATAATAAATGCATTGCAAATTTTACCGGTTATAATGATAAACTTAAAAGGGAAGCGGTTTATTATATCGGAAATAATTTTTATATGAACGGAAAATTAGATAGTGCAAAAAAATATTTTTCCGAATGTGAAACTCTTTCTAAAAAAGTAGATAAAAATCTTGATGAAGAATCCGGATTTTTAATAAATTCAACTCTTTATATTGGAATGATATATGACCGTTTAGGTTTTCGTCATGAAGCGGTAAAAAAATACAAAAAAGTTTTATCCTATCGTAAATATGGCAATTCGCATAAAAAAGCAAACAGATATTTGAAAAAACCTTTAAGGTAAAGTGAAACTAATGTTTTTCTGTAGTTCACAATTATATTTGTTAAAAATAATTTTAAACTGAAATTATCATTATGGAAATTCCTTTTTTTTGACATTTTAAATTACATTCTATTATTTTGTTGACAATATTAAAGTAAGAACAAAAAATTGTTTGTTTAACCGAGAGAACCCATTAACTTTCTAGACTTTTAATGCAAAATAATTTAACCAAAGAAGAATTATATAAAACAATAATTGCAGTAATATTTGTTTTTTCCGGCGCTTCCGGTTTAATATATCAAATAGTTTGGTTTAAATATCTTTCGCTTTCCGTAGGCAATTCAACATCCGCACAAATGGTGGTTTTAGCTACATTTCTAGGTGGTTTGGCAATAGGAAATAATATATTCGGCAAAATATCGGATTCGTTGAAAAATCCCTTAAAGTTTTATTCCGTTCTCGAAATTATAATCGGGTTATATGCTGCAGCGTATCCGATTCTTTACGGAATATTCAGCAATTTGTTTTTTAATGTTGCAAACTCTTATTCCCTAGAAAGCGGAGATGTAAGTTATGTTTTGTTAAGACTTCTGTTAAGTTCGGTTTTGCTTCTAATTCCTACTATTGCAATGGGAGGAACATTTCCGTTATTAACGGCATATTTTGTAAACAAAATTGATAATACTCGAAAAGATGTAGCAACCTTATATTTTTTAAATTCATTCGGAGCTGTTTTTGGTGTTGTGTTGGCGGGATTTCTTTTTATAGAAACATTCGGCTTGGAAACAACAATTTACATTGCCGGCATCTCTAATTTGATTTTAGGTTTTGTAGCTTATTTTATTTCCGGTGAAATAAAATTAAAAGAAAAAAATAATTCGTTTATAGAAAATATCGAAGAAAAACATTTGGAAATTTCTTCAATAACACTTAAAATAATTATTGGGGTTGCGGCACTTTCCGGTATGGCGGCACTTATTTACGAAATGGCTTGGGTAAGATTGTTTATTAATATTTTCGGTTCTTCCACTTATGCATTTTCAATAATGCTTGCCGCATTTATAAGCGGAATAACAATTGGAAGTTTTGTTATTTCAAAATCGGTTTTTCAAAAATTTAACAAATTAATTTTAATTGCGGCATCTCAGTTTGCAATTGTTATAGGAACGGTTATTGCTTTAATGTTTACCGAAAGACTTCCATATTATACTTGGCTTGTTGCTTCCGTATTTAATAAAACAGAAAACACTTTCGGTATTTTTTTATTTGCGGAATTTTTTATTGCATTCTCAATAATGTTCATTCCCACTTTTTTTATGGGCATGACACTTCCTTTAATAGTAGAAGTTGTTTCCAAAGTAAAATTAAAAGCGGGTGCTTCGGTAGGAATAGTTTTTTCGGTTAATACAATAGGTACGGTGCTTGGCGTTCTTTTAACCGGTTTGGTGTTTATTCCTTTATGGGGTATGCAAGGAAGTTTTAATGTGGGAATAATAATAAACATTTTAAGCGGAATTTTTATTTTGTTTTCTGTCAAAAAAATTAACAAAGTTTATAGAAACGGATTTGTTACGGTAATTATTCTTCTATTTACTTTTTATATAATAAACTCCAATAACATCGGGAAAAATATTTTGTTGGGCGGAGTATTTAAAAGGTTCAGTTCAAAACCACCGGCAACATTTTTTAAGTATAAAAATTCAATTTCAAATAAGAATGTAATTTTTTATAAAGAGGGAATATCGGCAAATGTTGCAGTGTTGCAAACAAAAGATAGACATAAACAAAAAATTTTAATTATAAACGGTAAACCGGATGCAAGCAGTTACGGAGATATGCCAACGCAAGTTATGTTAGGTCAAGTACCGTTGATGCTTCACCCGAATCCTAAAAATGTTTTTGTTGTTGGGTTTGGAAGCGGTGTTACTATAAACTCGGTTTTAACACACCCGGTTAATAAAGTAACATGTGCCGAAATATCGAAAGAAGTTATTGAAGCCGGTAATGTTTTTAAAACGGAAAATAACAATTGCTTAAATGATAAAAGATTAAGTATTGTTATTGATGATGCACATGCCGCATTAAAACTTTCCAAACGTAATTTTGATGTTATAATTTCCGAACCTTCAAACCCTTGGATTGCAGGTATAGGAAATCTTTTTTCGAAAGAATATTTTGAAACATGTAAAAATAAACTTGATACAAACGGTATTATGGTACAATGGTTTCATCTTTACGAAGTAAACGACAACGTGGTAAAGTTGGTGCTGAATACTTTTAAAAGTGTTTTTAAATATGCACAAATTTGGAACGGCGTATCAAATGATATTTTATTGGTAGGTTCAAAATCCAGAATAAAATTAAACGTTAATTTATTAAAGGAAAAATTTCATCTTAAAAAAGTTGAAAAAAATTTTAATAAAATCGGTATCGATAATGTTTTTACGTTTTTAACTTGTCAAACAAATTCCACCGAAGGTTTTTATACTTTAACCACATCAAAGAAACCGATAAATTCCGAAATGTTGCCTTTGTTGGAATTTGAAGCTCCAAAATCTTTTTACTTGCACGGCAGTTCAACCTTAATTTATGATAATGACGAAAGGTTCGATACATTGTTTTACAAAAATATTTTAGCCAAAGAATATTTCAATAACCAAGATGTTAGTTATAATAATTTGTTAAACGCAGCAACATATCATTTTAATAAAATACGAAACTATCATTTTACCTTTGGTATTACAAATTATCTTCGTAATAAATTTCCGATTAATAAAAACACCGAAATTCTACATTCGAAATGTTTAAGAATGTTAGAGTTTGATAATAGAAATAAAACCGTGTTGAAAAACTTGCTTGAAAAGTTTAGGAATATCAAAAAAGAAAAAACGGATTATTTAAACATTTTATTAACGGAAAAATTATATGCCACAACATTTGTAAATGTAGCTTCTATAGATACAATAGCCGAAAAGTTTATTAATTCTGTTAAAAATGATTCTAACAAAATTGCCAAAACGTATTTGCAACTTTCAAAAGTATATCTTCAAAATAGTGAAGAAAAAAAAGCCGAAAAAATGCTTAAAAGATTATTTGAAATTGTTAATAAAAAACCGGAAACGAAAGAAGCATTAAATTTGGACGATTATTATTATGTTAGTTTAATGCTTGCCTATTGTAGAAATGACGATAAAAGTATGTTGGATAATTTTACTAACTTACTTAACACGAATAACAAATATCCGAAAATAAATAAATTTAAAGGGTTAATAAATGCCAAAATGGAATTACGGTAATATTCCGAAAAACAATATAATTGGCAAAAATTATAATTTGTTTTTTTCATCCGGTATTGTTTATATTTTTTAATTGCTATAAAAATTTATTTGTTGTATATTTTCGCACTAAGAAAAAAATAATTAAGGTAATAAATGGCAAATCATAAATCGGCGGAAAAAAGAATCAGATCTAACGAAAAAAGAAGATTAAGAAATAAAGCTTCAATATCTAAAGTAAAAACTTTGGTTAAAAATGTTTTTGCTTCGGAAGATAAAGAAACTGCGGAGAGAAATTTTAAAGAAGCTGTTGCATTTATAGATAAAACGGCTCGTAAAGGTAGAATTCATAAAAATACAGCCGGCAGAAAGAAATCTCAGTTAGCCAAATTTGTAAACGGATTTGAATCTAAATAATTAAAATTTAAATTATAGTTTATGCAAAGCGATATTGGTAAATTTCCGGTATCGCTTTTTTTATAGAAAGTAATTAAAACCCATTGTGAGCGAAGTGTAAGTATCGCTAGTTTGAAACATTCCTTTTGTTTTAGTGCTGTAATTTGTATTTATTTTAATTGCTAAAAGCAATTCG
>JALSTL010000175.1 GCA_026983755.1 Melioribacteraceae bacterium
AAGTAAACAAAGTCCGAAAAACAATCGTACTTTATTCGTTTGTGTTAACGGCGATGTTTACCGCAGTACCAATCACGGGAATAACTGGAGTAAAGTATTTTCCAGCGGTGGCATGAGAATAACAGCGGTAGATAATTTCGACGGCTCTTTGGTGTATGCTGGTGGTGAAAACGGTGTATTCAGATCAACAGACGGTGGAAACACTTGGGTTGATGTCGGTTTAACGGAAATGAAAGGAGCAAAAGGAACAGGAAACTGGGACGATGGCTATAAAGGAGTTTGGGATATTGAAGTTGACCCGGTAAACAGTGGAAAAGTTTATGTGGTTGCTTATGGAAACGGCGATACAAAAGGAGTTTATAAAAGTAATAACAATGGAACGACGTGGACAAAAATCAAATCCGGCAGATATATGCGTAGCATTGCAATATCGGCGGCAAATCCCGATATTATTTATGTAACTTCATCTAGTGTTTATGTTGACGGAAATTACGATGATACTGCCGACGACGGAATCTTTTATTCATCCGACGGCGGAAATAATTGGGAAAAGGTGACGGACGGAATGGAATGGGAATTCGGGATTCCCGTTGCAATAAATACTAATAGCGAACCTTCCGTTTTTGTAGGTTCTCCGGGCACCGGTTTTCAAAAAGCAAAAGTTCCCTCGGTTAAATTACAACTGAAAATATTTCTTGAAGGCCCTTATAAAGCAAGTTCCGGTAATATGTCAACGGATATAAATTCATTAATACCGACGGAAGCACCTTATTCCGAAAACCCGCGTTCCGTAGAAAACATTCCTTCCAATATTGTTGACTGGGTTTTGGTTGAATTAAGGAAAAATGCCAACTCTGCCGCATCGGTTTCCAAAAGTGTTTTTCTGAGGAACGACGGAATGATAGTTGCTGACGACGGTCAAACTACAAAAATAGAAATGGTTGCCCCTCCGGGAAATTATTATATTGTTATCAAACATCGTAACCATCTTGCGGTTATGAGTAAAAATCCGGTATCATTAAATGCAACCACATCTACATTATATGATTTTACAACCGGAAGTGATAAATATTACGGCAGCGGAGGAGCTAAACAATTAAATTAAATCAGAGATGTGTTAATAACTATAATATTTGCATTATGAAAATATTATTGCTAATTTTGAAAAATTATGAATCCGGAACCCATTGTCTTTTTTGGTTTATTAGGTAAAATTGATTTGTGTTTAATAACAAAAGTTTATTATGAATAATTATTCAAAACTTGATGACAAAAAATTATTTTCTCTTATAAAAGAAAATAATAACAAGGCATTAAAAGTCTTGTTTGAAAGATACTTTGTCAGGTTATGCGAGTTCTCGGAATTTTATGTTAAGAATTTAACTTTGGCAGAGGAAGTAGTTGCAGATGTTTTTTTTAATATTTGGATAAGTAGAAATAAATTAAAAATTAAAACCAGTTTAAAAGGATATCTTTATACTTCCGTTCGTAATCGATCACTTAATTATGTATTAAAGGAAAAAAGAAATACTGAAAACATAAAAGAATTAACCCTGAAAAATAATTTACCTCCTATAGATAATTCACCATTTGTTGAACTGTCTTTAATGGAATTAGAAAATGCAATAGAATCTCTAATACAAAAATTACCTCCAAAACGCCAACTTATATTTCG
>JALSTL010000176.1 GCA_026983755.1 Melioribacteraceae bacterium
TAAAGTAACATTATATCCAATAACTTCTTGAATTACTTCTTTTAAAATTGGATAGTGAGTACATCCCAAAACAAGAGTGTCGATGCCGATTTCTTTGAGTTCGGAAAGGTACTCTTCGGCAATTAACTTTGTGGCTTTGTGATTAATCCATCCTTCTTCCGCAAGCGGAACAAAAAGCGGACAAGCTTTTTCGGTAATATTTAAATTCGGATTTAAGTTAAGTAGAGTTTTGGAATATGCTTTATTAGAAACTGTCGATTCGGTTCCGATTATTCCTATTTTACCGTTTTTTGTTTTTTGCATAGCGGCTTGTGCTCCGGGTTCTATCATTCCTATTATCGGAATATTAAATTTTGTTCTAAGTTCTTCCAATGCAATTGATGAAGCTGTATTGCAGGCTACAACAATTAATTTTACATTTTTTTTTGATAGAAAGTGAGCGTTTTGTAAAGAATATTCTATTACTGTAGCGTTGGATTTGGAACCGTATGGAACTCTTGCCGTATCGCCAAAATAAATTATGTTTTCGTTCGGTAAAAAAGAATATAAACTTTTTACCACGGTAAGTCCGCCAATACCGGAATCGAATACTCCAATGGGATTTGAGTTGTTCATAAAATTCATATTTATAGAAATTGATAAATTGTTTCTGTTATTTCTGTTTTAATAAATTCATATTCATTATCGGAAATTGTAGTTCCGTTAATTTTGGTTACATAAAAAATATCTATAATGTTATCAACTCTTGTAGCAATTTTTGCAAAAGATATTTTTAAATTTAACCGGTTTAGTGTTTGTGTAATTTTGTAAAGTAATCCGATTCTATCCGGGGAATAAATTTCTATTATAGTAAAATTTTTATGTTTCTTGAAATTTACTTTAACATTCTTGTTGTTTTTTACCGAAGCATGTTCTAATCTTTCACGTCTTGTAATTATTTTGGAAATTTCATTTTCAATATCAATTTCGTTATTAATAATTTTCAATAATAAGTTTTTTACATTTTCCGCTTTTGTTTTTTTTATCGATTCGTGGGTTGTAAAATCCGTAACGCTAAAACTATTTATTATAATACCATCTTTTCGTGTAAATATTTTTGCATCGTGTATTTCCAAATTATTAATTGTTAAAGTAGCGCATATATTCGAAAGCGATAATTTGTTTGCTTGGGTAATAACCGTAATGTTTGTAAAGGTTTCCATACGATTAATAAAAACCGAAATTTTTGAACCTTTTTTAATTTCATCGATGTGTTTATTTATTTCTTCTTGCGGAAAATAAAACGAATAACTCGGATCGTCAACAAGTTCCAAATGTTCTAATGTTGATTTGTCTAAAGACGAATTTATAGTTTCCAAAGTTTTTAAAGATTTTATTGAAATTAATTCAGAGCCGGAAAGTTCTTTAATCAGCATTTCCTTTGCTTTTCTGTAAAGTTCGTTCAGTAAAGATTCTTTCCATTGTGTCCAAACTGCGGGATTAACGGCCGAAAGATCTGCAAAAGTTAAAAGATACAGCAGATCCAACATTTCAACGGAAGAAAATATTTTTACAAATTCATCTAATGTAACCGGATCGTTAAGATCTCGTCTAAAAGCGGTTTGTTCCATTACAAGGTGATGTTTAACCAAAAATTCTACAAGTCTAATATCTTTTTCGCTGTATCCCAAGCGTTCCATTATGCTGTTTGAAATTTCGGCACCTATTATTTCGTGTCCTTCCAAGCTTATGGGTTTTGCAATATCGTGTAGCAGTATTGCCATATATAAAATATCTTTGGAAGGTAAAGCTTGAAAGACCTTGGCAAAATCTGAATTTTGATTATGCAAATTTTCCGTGTTTTGAATAGCAATAAGCGTGTGTTCGTCCGTAGTGTAAATATGATAAATACCTTGTTGAAAAAAACCGATTAAGTCATCAAACTCTTTAAGAAAAATTCCCAAAAAGCCGAATTCATTCATTAAAGATAATGTTTTACCAACGTTAGAAGGCAATTTCAGAATTTCTCTGAAAAAAACAGACGATTGTATTTCGGTTTGTTCATAGTTTTCAAATACGTTTACGGTTTCAATAATTCGTGAGCGAAGGCTTTTTTCGAAGGTTGCATTGTTTGATGCTCTGTAATAGAATGCACGCATAATTTCGGATATTGTAAATATTCTATTGCCCGTAAAGGAAATGATTTTCCCTTTTATAAAAAAATCATCGTCAAGTTGAATGCTAAGAAAATCCGATAAAGGAGGGGCGAATTCTTGTTTGTATTTTTTTATCATTGTTTTGGCAAAACGATTTATTGCCGTAGCAGACTTGAAATATTTTATCATGAAATTTTGCCAATTTTCTTTGTTATAGCCAAGCTGTAGTGCAATTTTTTGTTGATTATAAAATTCCAATCTATCTTTTCTTTGTTTTTCCGTTAAGTGTAAAGTGTTACGGGTTGCCAATAAAAAGCCGTAGCTATCCAACAATTCCTTTTTGGTTGCTTTGCTTATTTGTTGTTCGGAGCAAAGTATTTCCAAAAAGCGTTCGGTTTGTGTAATTTCATCTTGTTGAGGAAAGATATAATTATTTTCTATTGCGTACATCCATTCTATTGCGTGGATGTCCCGCAATCCGCCTGCAGAATATTTTATATTAGGTTCAAGTACTTTCGGAGAAGTACCGTATTTACTATGCCTTATTTTTATTTCGTCAATTAAGTTGTTAATTAATTTTTCTTTGTTAGATTTTTGAACTTCGTAAAAAAAATGTTTTTTCCATTTATCAAAAATTTCTTTGTTACCGTAAATAAAGCGCGTTTCGAAAAAATGCGTAAAAAATTGAACGTCGCCCGTTTTTATTTTTTTAATATCCGAAAATTCTCTTATTGTAAACGAAATATCAATACCGGCATGTTTTAATTTATTTACACAATTTTGAATTTCGTTTTCGTGAGTTTTTATTTCCGTAACAATAAACATAAGGTCGATGTTTGAATAGGGAGAAAGCTCCCTTCGTCCAAAACTTCCTACGGCAGCCAATACGCAATTTACTTTTTGCATGTGAACAAGTTTAATGATATATTCTTCCACAAGCAGACTATATTGAATGCTAAAAGAAAGTGAACTCTTAATCAGATTAATATTGTCAAATAATTTTTGCCGTTCAATTAAGAATTCACTTGTATTTTTACGGTTATCAATCATTAAATTTAAATAGTTAAAAATTATAGTTTTTCAAATCTTGCTTGGAAAAATCTTAGGTATTTAGGTTCGTAAACCATTTTAAGACCTTTAATTTTTTTCCTGTTTTGATAAACGGTTGCAATGGATTCTACGGTAACATCAATATGAGCTTGAGTATAAACACGGCGCGGAAAAGTTAATCGTACCAATTCCAATTTTGGATAGTTGTGTTTTCCTGTTTCCCGGTTTCTACCGGCAGAAACAATACCTCTTTCCATAGATCTTACTCCGGAATCGATATAGATTTCGGCCGCTAATGTTTGTGCAGGAAACTCATCTTGTTTAAGATGTGGCAAGAATTTTTTTGCGTCTAAAAATACTGCATGTCCGCCAATGGGCTTTACGAAAGGAATGCCATATTTGGCAAGTTCTTCGCCACAGTATCTAATTTGTCCTATTCTAGCTTTGATGCTTTCGTAGTGCAACATTTCTTCAATTCCTCTTGCCATTGCTTCCATGTCTCTTCCTGCAAGCCCGCCGTATGTATGCAAGCCTTCGTAAACAACTACCATATTTCTTGCTTCGTTAAATACCTTTTTATTTTTTGTTGCAATTATACCGCCTATATTTACCATTAAATCTTTTTTGGCACTAACCCACATGCCGTCGAAATTAGAACACATTTCTTTAAAAATGGTGGAAATGGTTTTGTTTTTAAATCCTTTTTCCCGTTCTTTAATAAAAAAGGCATTTTCAGTTGCTCTTGTAGCATCAAACCAGAGTTGTATTCCGTGTTTGTTACAAATTTTTCTTACCGCTCTTACGTTTTTCATAGAGAAAGGTTGTCCTCCCGCCATGTTTACGGGGCCAGCCATGGAAACGTATGGAATTTTTTTTGCTCCTACTTTTTTAATTAAGTCTTCAAGTTTTTGTAAATCTATATTTCCCTTAAAAGGATGTTCGCTATACGGGTCATGGGCTTCATCTATAATAACATCAACAAATTTACCCCCGGCCATTTCTTGGTGGAGTTTTGTTGTAGTAAAATACATATTGCCAGGGATGAAATCACCGGGTTTAATAAGTATTTTGGAAATCATGTGTTCGGCGGCTCTGCCTTGATGTGTGGGTACAAAGTAAGGAAATCCGTAGTATTTTTTTATATTATCCCAAAGGTAATAAAAATTTTTACTTCCGGCATAGGCTTCGTCTCCAATCATCATTCCCGCCCACTGCCTATCACTCATCGCATTTGTACCGCTATCGGTAAGTAAATCTATATAAACTTCATCGGATTTAAGCAAAAAAGTATTATAACCGGCTTTTTTAGCATATTTTTCCCGTTCTTTTCTTGTTGTCATTTTTAACGGTTCAACAACTTTTATTTTATAAGGCTCCGCCCAGCTTCTTCTTTTTATTTTTTTCATAAGGTTACTCCGAATTTTTATGTTTGAATAATAATTATGTTAAGAATTTAAATAATTAGAACTTAAAAAATCATTCGAAGTCATTGCCAAATATTTATAAAGAAGAATTTTTCTTGCTAAAAAAATCATAGTATATAAATTTTGAGAATTGTGTAGCATAATAAAAAATCAATTTAATGAATTAATTTGAAAATCTTTTTCATATTCTACTTCAACAACGGAAGATATTCCTCCTCTTGTGTTAAATTCGGCTGTAATTTTCATATATCTCGGTTTACAGACCGCAACCAAGTCGTCAAGAATTTTATTGGTTACGCTTTCATAATAGATTCCGTCGTTTCTAAAAGAGTTCAAATATATTTTGTAAGATTTTAATTCTATACAAAGTTTGTCGGGAATATATTCAAGAATTACAGTTGCAAAATCGGGTTGACCGGTAACCGGGCAAACGGAAGTAAATTCCGGTGCGGTATGCTCGATAGTGTAATCTCTATCTTGATATTCGTTTTCAAAAGTAACCAAAAGTTTTCTTTTATTGCTCATTTTTAATTCCTTTCTATTTTTCTAAGTAATTTGGTATTTCTTTATATGCAATAGGATCAACAATACCAAGGCTTTGGAAGCCCCTTAATCTTAAAGCACAGCTATCGCATATACCGCAGGCTTCATCTTCGTTGCTATAGCAAGACCAAGTTAATTCCAGCGGAGCGTTTAATTTGAGTCCCAAATTAATAATTTCTTTTTTATTCATTTTAATTATTGGTGTTACAATTTTAATATTTGTATCGGGTTTGGTTCCCAAATTAATGGCATGTTCAAAAGCTTTGAAAAAATCCGGGCGACAATCCGGATAACCTGAGGAATCTTCAAATACGGCGCCAATAAAAACAGCTTTAGCTCCAAGTACTTCCGCCCAACTAACGCAAGCCGATAGTATGTTTCCGTTTCTAAACGGAACGTATGATGTTGGTATTTCTTTGTTTTCCAAATCGGCTTTGGTTATTTCCATTGTTTTATCGGTTAAAGAAGAACCTCCTATTTTTTGAAAATGAGAAAAATCGATAACCATTTTTTTATTTACTTTAAAGTGATCTGCAATTTTATGAAATGATTCCAATTCTTTTTTTTCTGTTTTTTGTCCGTAGTTTATATGCACCAAAGCCAAATCATAATCTCTTTGTGCAATTGCGGTAGTTACACAACTATCCAAACCCCCGCTAAGGGCAACTACGGCATAAGGTTTATTCATAAGGTTTTCTCCCTTGGTTAAAAACATTTTTTTATTTGTTTAGTAAATATAAATATTTAAGTTAATAACACACGTGTTTAGAATAATTATTTTATAATTATATTTATGTTTTGAATAAATTACATAAACTGAAATTTTTTTAACAAAAATTTGATTAGATAAAGGAAATTATTTATGGAATATTATGAATTACACCCTGATAATCCGCAGCAAAGATATATTAACAAAGCTGTAGATATTTTGAAAAACGGCGGTGTTATTATTTATCCTACCGATACTGTTTACGGATTAGGTTGCAATATTTTTAACAAAAAAGCTGTTGAAAAAATTTATATGATTAAAAACGAAACCAATACAAAATTATTCAGTTTTTTATGTTCGGATTTAAAAGACATTGCAAAATATGCCAAAGTTTCCAATTATGCTTATAAATCAATAAAAAAACTTATACCGGGAGCATATACTTTTATTTTACCTGCGGCAAAAGAAGTTCCAAAAATATTATGGACCAAAAGAAAAACTGTTGGAATAAGAGTGCCGGATAATAAAATAGCAAGAGCACTTGCCGAAAAATTAGGGAACCCTATTATTAGTACGAGTGTTACAACAAGGAGGGGGGAATTAATTTATAATCCTTTGGAAATTAAAAATATTTTTAACAGACAAATTGATCTTATGCTTTCGATAGGTTCGTTAAACGGTGTTCCTTCCAGTATAATTGATTTGACCGGTGAAGTTGCAGAGGTTATTAGAGAAGGTTCCGGTGATATTAGCATGTTTGTATAATGAGTAATTTAATAAAAATTTTTATTTTCAGATGTATAAAGACAAAAAACCTTTGGCATAATGTGTTAAAAGATAAATTTTTTATGTTTTATTTTTATTATAAATAATTAAAATCGGGTTGTAGTTTGAAAAGAACATCTTTGGAAATATACTCCCTTGCCGTTTGTTTTATTTCGATGATTGCAATAGTTATTTCTTTCGGTATAAGTTTATATAGCTTGGTGGAAATCGGTTATCCCGAGTTTACAATAAATCAATGGCAATATGAGCAATATCAATCCAACGATGCTTTTTGGGAAAATCATCCACAACGCTTTCCGCCGGAACTAAAAGGAAAAGCGGCTAAAAAACCTTCCGAATATAAACTTACTAAAATGCGAAAAAAATATTATAAAATTGCACTTAACAACGAACGGAGAAATGGATTTCAAAGTTTGGTAAAATCTTTAATATTTTTTTTGATTTCGATGGTTGTTTTTTTTATACATTGGAAATTATTTAAAAAAACGAACACGAAAATATATCGATAAGATAAATCCCGAATTATGCAATAGAAAAGCAGAATAGCTTTAAACTATTGTAATAAAAGTAATTATTCTACTGCATAATTTGGGACAAATATTAAAAGTCAAAATATAAAATTTAAATAATTTAATATTTTATTTTATCATAATTTTTGCTGAATTTTTTTTCAGCTTTTTTCTTTTTCTTTTTTTCTTTGGCTTTTTCATCTTTTCTTAAATATTCTTCAACCTTATCCACAGCATTTTTACTACCGATATAAATAGGTACACGTTGATGCAAATCCGTAGGTTGAATTTCCATAATTCTTTTTTCGCCGTCAATGGCTCTTCCGCCTGCTTGTTCTACAATAAATGCCATCGGGTTACACTCGTACATTAATCTGAGTTTACCGTTTGGGTTTCTTTTGTCAGCGGGATAAATAAATATTCCTCCGTAAAGTAAATTACGATGAATATCCGCAACCATAGAACCGATATATCTTGCCGAGTATGGTTTACGTCCTCTATCTTTAGCATCCTGTACATATTTGATATATTTCTTTAAACCGGAACGCCAATATTTATAATTACCTTCATTTAGGCTGTAAATAGAAGCCGTTTCGGGAATTCTGATATTATCGTGAGAAAGTAAATACTCTCCAAATGCAGGATCTAAAGTAAAACCGTAAACACCTTCACCGGCTGTATAAACAAAAATTGTACTTGA
>JALSTL010000177.1 GCA_026983755.1 Melioribacteraceae bacterium
ATCAGTTGCTTCGGTTTTTCTTGTTTGCTTCTGGGCCAAAACCTAGAGCCTACACCACCGGCCATTATTATTACGTATAACTCCATAGATCTGTTGAAGTCCTAATTTAAATTTTAGTTTGGAATTAAATTATTAATAAAGATAATAAAAAAAATTCGATTAAAGAGTAATATTTTTTAGATGGATGGATTTTAAACGGAAAAAAGTTAGTTATAATTTTTTTTCTAAAAAAATTTTTTGACTAATGAAAGTAATGATTGACTTTAACTCGAATTATACAATAGAAAACCGAATAGCTGTAATAAAAGCAATTATTCTAATGCAAAGCATTAGGAATGGTTAAGTTAAAGAGTCTCTTTAACTTATAACATATTAGAGTTTTATAAACAATTTCTAAATTCTAATACATAATTGGGGTTATTTTTGAAAAAAATACTTTTCCCGTATTTTTATCAAAGTAAAACGATTTTAACAGATTTGAAAAACTTTTCCATTGGGAAATACTTATCTACATTAAAACGGTGTTCGACATAATTTCTCAAAGAACAGATTTAATGAAATTTGATATTTGAAATTTCAAAAAAAATTTAAGCTAACTATTTAAATTTTAGTTAGCTTTGTTTTTTTAATTTAAAACCAATAGTATTTTATAAGAAAATTAAAGAGGATTATGGAAGAACGGCATTATGAAGTTATTGTAATAGGAAGCGGACCCGGTGGCGAAGGTGCTGCAATGAAGGCGGTTAAAGAAGGTAAAAACGTTGCTATATGCGATTATTTTTCGATGATTGGCGGTAATTGCACTCATACGGGCACAATACCAAGTAAAGCTTTAAGACACGTTAGCCAAATAGCCGCCGATACAAACAAATTAAACAATGCCGGTTTCAGTAATTTATTACAATCAATTGAACCGATTATTACCGAACAATATTTATTACGCAAAGGTTTTTACGAAAGAAATTCAGTTGATATTTTAGACGGTAAAGCATTTTTTATCAATGAACATACAATAGAAGTTCGTAAAGAAAACGGAGTAAGTAAAAAATATACGGCAGATTTTTTTGTGATTGCAACTGGATCGCGGCCGTATCATCCGCCGGATTTGGATTTTAATCATCCGCGTATTATTGATAGCGACACTGTTTTGAAATTAGATGATAACCCGAAATCAATTTCTATATACGGTGCAGGTGTTATTGGCTGTGAATATGCTTCTATTTTCAGAGGTCTTAAAATTAAAGTTAACCTTATCAATACAAGAAGTCAGCTTCTCTCTTTTTTGGATGATGAAATTATTGATGCTCTCTCATATCATCTTAGAGATAACGGTGTTTTAATTAGACATAATGAAGAATATGAAAAAGTTATTCCGGATAATAAAGGTGTTACTATTCATCTTAAATCCAATAAACAAATCAGAAGTGAATATTTATTTTGGGCACAAGGTAGAACGGGTAATTCGGATAATATGGGATTGGAAAATATTGGTCTAAAAGGAAATCAAAGAGGCTCAATAGAAGTTAATAAACATTTCCAAACCAAACACAAACATATTTATGCTGTTGGTGATATTGTAGGTTATCCTAATTTGGCAAGTGCGGCATACGACCAAGGCAGATTTGCCGCAACGCATTTGGTATTCGGAACTTGTCCAAACCAATTAGTTGAATATATTCCAACAGGAATTTTTACAATTCCCGAAATAAGCTCTGTGGGTTTAAGTGAAAAAGAATTAACCGGACAAAAAATACCTTACGAAGTCGGTCACTCTATGTTCAAACATCTTGCCCGCGCACAAATTACGGGCAGAACTACCGGTATGTTAAAGATACTTTTCCACAGGGAAACATTGGAAATACTGGGAATACATTGTTTCGGTTACGGAGCTTCGGAAATTATTCATATAGGACAAGCAATTATTACTCAAAAAGGTAAAGCCAATTCCCTTTTGTACTTTATTAATACTACTTTTAATTATCCAACAATGGCCGAAGCTTACAGAGTTGCGGCATTAAACGGCTTGAATAGAATTAAATAATTTTTTATATTGGTTAAAATTTAAATAATTTAATATAAAATTTATGGTAGATATGAAAGAAGAAAAATTTTACGCAAAACTAAGAAATAAAACATCCGCATGGCTCGAATCAAATACAAAAGTGTCGGATAAATGGAAAGAATTTATATTTATTGTTCCTGATATTTTTTATTTACTTACAAAACTTATCAGAGACCCCGATGTTCCGCAAAGTAAAAAAATAAAATTGGCTTCGGTAATTGCATATTTCATTTCACCTATGGATTTACTTCCCGAAGCTATACTTGGGCCAATCGGTTACTTGGATGATGTTGCTCTTGCCGCTTATATTCTTAATGATCTTATAAATACTATTGACCCGCAAATTGTAAAAAGAAATTGGATTGGCAGTGTTGATATTTTATATCTGATAAAAAATATTTTGGCAAACGCAGATAATATTATCGGTAAAGGAATATGGAATAAATTAAAAGCAAGATTCGGATAGAAATATTTTTCCTAAATTTGCGGGAATAAAATTGTAAACGTTGTACCTTCGTTTAATTTACTTTTTACAAATATTTTACCGTTCATCAACTCAACAAATTTTTTTGTAACGGACAACCCCAAACCGGTTCCTTGATACAAACGATTCATTCCTTCACTTACTTGTCTGAAAGCTTCAAATATTAAAGATTGTTTTTCTTCTTCAATCCCAATTCCCGTATCGGAAACCGATATTTGAGCATATTTATTCTCGTCGGTTTCCGTGGAATTCAGCTCGACGGTTATTTCCCCGGATTTCGTATATTTTATTGCATTGCTAATTAAATTATCCAATACTTTTTCCAGCATTTTTTTATCTATTTCGCAAATAACATTTCCGCAATTATTTATAAAATTCAATTTTAAATTTTTATCTTCCGCAACTGGTTTATAAATTTTAGTGGAATTCTTTATGATTTCGGAAACATCAATTTTTTCAAAATCAACCTTTAGAGTTCCTGCTTCAATTGAGGATTGGTCTAATAATAAATTTAGGGATTCGGTTAATCTGTTACTACTTTTTAATACAATTTCCGCCATTTCTTTTAACTCCGGGTCTTCCAATTCATCGGCTAAAATTCCCGCATAACCCAATATTACCGTTATGGGTGTTCTTAATTCGTGGCTCATATTATCAAGAAACGTTGTTTGTAATTCGCGCATTTCTTTAATAAGCTTTTCGTATTCTTCGGCACTTTTATTGGTTTTAACTATTTCCATATTTTATTTTATGAATAAACAGATGTTTATTTGCACTTTTTATCAAATATACTATCGAAAAATATTTGTAATTACTTAACCTTTTTCTAATTTTTCTTTAATAAATACACGGAATTTTTTGAATTTAACTACTGTTTCAAAATATATTAAAAAATTTTTGTAGTTTTAGGTATCTTTTTATGTCTTGTAAAGTTTAATTATTATTATAAATTGAATTATGCTATTTTACATACACATTCGGAGCTGAAATGAAAAAACTGATTTTTCTTTTGATTTTAATTATACAAACAGCTTGTACCAGCATTGTTTTAACACCTGTAGATTTTGCTTGGCCTATCGAATCGGTATTGGAAACAAATAGGAACGGAATAGTTATTGAAAACAGATATTCATTATCCATAAATGTTAAACCGATGTTTTTTGAAGAAACCAACGATTCGCTACACGTAAACAAAAAAACAGTACGAATTATAAGAAACAATAAAGGTTATTATTTTTTTGTTGCTCCGGGTTTCAAAAACGTTTATGTTTTTACTTCGGATAACGGAGAAATGATTTTATATAATAAAATTCAAGTTTCGGAATTAGGACTTGATTTACCTGCTTTCAATCAAAGAAAACCTTACATAGAATTACTTGAAGGAGAAAAACATCTTTTTTATTTAACGGCCGAAGGTTCAAAAGGAAATAACTAATGAAAAAAATATTTTTAATTATTATAGGTTTTTTAATTTTTCACTCAAATCCGTTTGCGCAATCGGATTATAGGGTTACACAAGAATTCAAAAGTAAAATACGGTCTTTTGAAATTGCAATTGAATATGCCAAATCTCCTTCCGAATTGGAAAAAATAAAAAGGGAAATATTAGAGTTCAAAACCGAATATCGAGGTAATAAAGAATTGTTAGACAGAGCTTTATATCCTAACACTTTCAACTCTTCTTTTGCTTCTTTGGATAAAAAAATAAATTACACAAATAAAAAACTAAACGAAATATCTTCGTTAAACGAACATGTTTCCAAACTGGAAAGCGATTATCAAGAAGTTACCAAACAATTGTTGCAATTAACCGGCGAAGTGGAAATATTAAGAAAAAGCAATGCAAAATTAATGGGTCAACTTCGAGCATTTAAAAATAATTACGGAGGTTCCAAACAAAAAATAGACTCGTTAAAAAATTTAATTTCGGAATTAAAGCTTGGTATTCATAAAAGAGATAACTTAATTAAAGAAATAATGGATAATATTTTTGTTGATAAGACCAAAAGAATTGAAAACTTGGGTTCCAAAGAAATTAAAGGCTTAAAAGGAAAAATTCAAAATACCAGTTTAATTGAAAATATAAAAAGTTTGGTTAACGATAATATTAAGTTTCTTCAAACAAATTTGTTACAACCTAAAGATTTTAATGACATAAAAAACGAGTTTAACGATTTCGATTCACGCTGGGAGCATTTCGGACCTAAATTATTTGAAATTTATGCACGAGACGAATCTCAAAAAAATAAATTAACCGAAGTCGATTCTTTAATTAAAAGTTGGAACGGTTCAATTAAACTTTCCGTATGGAATTCGATTAACGAATTATTTAATAACTATAAAATAAAATTAAATAAATTTACTAACGGAGATGAATTTGAAAACAGTTGTATTTCTTTTATAGATGATGAAATAAAAAAACCGGATAAATACAGAAAGGTTGCCAAGGAACAAACATATTTATTTTTTGCCGAAAGAGTTTGGAATGAACAAATAAAAAAAGATTGGCTACCGTTATTAAAAGACTATAAAATGTTTAACGATTTCCAAGTAAAAAATATAGATGCAAAACTTGACGAATGGAAATCTCATATTGGAAATCCCAAATCAATATTAATATACGGCGTAATGGTGGTTTTGGCTTTGTTGATAATTGGCAGTTTGATATTTATCCGAAAAAGGAATAAGAAAAAACTTGAAAGTATCGAAAAAATAGAGAACGAAAGTCAAGACCAAATTTCCACCGGTATTGACGAAGAAATTGAAGATACGGATGAAGAAATTGGGAATGATAATAACGAAACGAATGAATAAAAAAAATGGTGACTATTTTAAATATAGTCACCGCTTAGCTCTATGAGCATTGTTCTATGAGGAGAAACTTAGTTGGATTGATATACTATTTTTCTAATTGTATCAAATTGTAAATAAGGATATTCTTCCCTTAAAAGGTCTATCGCTTTACTTGCTTTTACTTTTTTCCTACGCATTATTTTAAATGTTTGTTTTATTCTGTAATCTCTTACCATTTTTTCATTAATCAGTCCTTTACTGTTTAACAAAAAATATGTTTCATCGTTTATCAAGTCGGAAATAGGATTTTTAATATTAGAATTTTCCATTTCTGTAATCATTGTTACCTCCAACAAGTTTTATTTGAAAGATTTATTTTATTAAAATTCGGGTAATGTAATTTCTATTTTTTCAATAAAAAATATTTCAAACTTTAAATACGCAATAAGGAAATCACAATCAACTACATGAATATGCGGTTTTAATCGGATTGGAAGAAAAATTAAGGCAAAATTTACCATAATGTGTAAGTATAATATTATTGTGCTCTATTTTTATATTAACCCATTTCTAATTGCCTTTGCTACTGCTTCGGATTGTGAATGTACGTGAAGTTTTTATCTTTGACTCTAATGAGAAATTTTGATTAAATATTATTGTTCTATCTGATACATTATTACTTCAGCCACTATTTCAAATGGTTAGAAAACTAGTAGTAGATGATAAAAAAAACCAAGATTCAATTATAAATAATAGAGTTTTAATATTAATTTTGTATATTTATTTTATGAAAAACAATAAAGCACAAGTTAAAGATTTGTTTTACAAATATGCAGTTGATGCCAAACCGTTTTTAAAATGGGTTGGTGGCAAAGGACAACTTTTATCTATTTTTAATAAATTATATCCTTTAGAACTAAGACAAAAAAAAATAAAAAACTATTATGAACCTTTTTTAGGAGGTGGAGCGGTCTTTTTTGATATAGCTCAAAAATATGAAATTGAATCGGCATATCTTTACGATATTAACGCAGAATTGATATTAGCATATAAAGTAATTCAAAAAGACGTTGTAAAACTAGTTGAATTTTTAGAGCGTTTTAGCAAACAATACTTAAAACTAAATGAATTGAAACGCAAAGAATATTATTACGAAATGCGCTCAAATTTTAATTTGCAAAGATTTAATATTGATTATAACAATTATTCCGAAAACTGGATTCCAAGAGTTGCCCAAACAATATTTTTAAACAAAACTTGTTTTAACGGATTATTTAGATTTAACTCTAAAGGTGAATTTAATTCACCAATGGGGAAGTATGCAAATCCGAAAATTTTAGATGAACATAATTTATTTAATGTTTCAAAATTATTGGAGATTGCAATAATAAAAAATGCCGATTTTACTGAGATTAAAAATGATATTAAAAGTTCGTCTTTCGTATATTATGATCCGCCTTATCGTCCAATAAGCAAAACATCAAATTTTACTTCATACACTAAATTTAATTTTAGAGAAAACGAACAAATTAAATTAGCAACTTTATTCAATGAATTAGATGAGTTAAATATTTTCCAAATGCTAAGTAATTCCGATCCTAAAAATATTGATCCGGAAGATAATTTTTTTGACTTAATTTACAAAGAATATAATATTATACGTGTACCTGCCAGAAGAATGATCAATTCGGATGCAGCCAAACGAAAACCAATTAATGAAATTTTAGTCACTAATTATAGTATTAATGAATATGGAAAAAGGAACAAAAGGGAATATAACCGGCAATCAACTTGAAAAAGCTGTTCAGACCGTTCTATCCGGAAAAGGTTTCGACATACAAATGTATCGTCATTGGAATAAAAATCCCCAAAAGTTTGGGAATGAATTGTTGCTTAAGAATGTTCCTTTTGAAACAATTTACAACCATAAGGGAAATACCGAATTTCTTTTACTTTCCAAAAAATATAACCTTAAAATTAGAATAGAATGTAAATGGCAACAAGTTGCCGGATCTGTAGATGAAAAATTACCATATTTATATTTGAATACAATAGAAGCAATGCCTGAAAAAGATATAATAATTTTAATTGATGGTGACGGTTGGAAAAAAGGTGCAAAAACTTGGCTTAAATCTGCCGTTGAAAAAAGGAAATATACTACAGAAAAGAACAATAATAAAAATATTATGATTTTTTCTTTAGCAGAGTTTTTTACTTGGGCAAATAATACATTCGATTAAGTACCGCGACATAACATCCCAAATAAGCAAAATTTAAGCTCAAACAAATCCTTCTAATTTAGATTATTTATATTTTAATTATTATACGAAGTTAAATTATTTTTGAATCCGTTATATCAAGCCTTTTCGGATAGCCTTTGCCACTGCTTCGGATTGTGAATGTACGT
>JALSTL010000178.1 GCA_026983755.1 Melioribacteraceae bacterium
CAGATAGTGATAGAATTCAAGATGATAGCAATAAATAAACATAGTACAAAACCGAAAAATTGGTGCTTTAAAATGCCAAACGCACCATATTTAGAACGTTACCAACAAGTTCTCCAAACCAACCAACATCGTGCTTAAATTCAAATTTATAGTTTTTAAAAAAAGGAAAAAATAAACCGAATTTGAAAATGAAATTGAAAAAAATAACGCAGGAATTTCTTACTCAAACGGAATTAAAAAACGTCTGAAAAAATCTGAATTCAGGCTTTCCAAAGACCAGTTTTAACATCGAAAATTTAGCTAACCGAAAAGTATTGGCTGAATAGCAGAATCGCTAAACGTTCGGCTGAACTTTATAAAAAAAGATTTTCCCAAGTTTAGTTTTTAACGAGGAAAATTTAGAAATCCAAAGGTTTGAGCTGAATAGCAGAATGGCAAAACGTGCGGAAAATAAAACGGAATGAAACTCGAATTTTTTTTAGCTTTTAAGACAAAGCAAACTGAAATATAAAAAAACAGAATCGGAATTTGAATCTTGCGGAAAAAAATAAACCAGTTGGTAACACAGTATATAATTTATTGCTTGGTTCGAGCTTGCTTACGAAAATCCTCGCGGATTTTTTATTCGGTTTTTTATTTGCTAAATTGGTTGCTTAAAACAACGCAACAAATCATATACAAATCGTTGTGCGTCAGCCGAAGAAAGAACCAAATGAAAATTATAATTTCAGAAACAAGAGAAATAAAAAAGGAGGAAATTATTCGATTATACAAAGCGAATAATTGGAGTTCAGCGGAAAAACCGACAGAATTATATAACGCATTAATAAACTCACACTCGCTTATTACAGCGTGGAATGCAAAAGAATTAATCGGACTTGGAAACGCAATTTCAGATGGATATTTAGTTGTTTATTATCCACACTTACTTATTCACCCAAACTATCAAGGAAAAGGAATAGGAAAAATGATAATGGACAAGATGCAAGAGAAATATAAGAATTTTCATATGCAAATATTGACTGCGGACGGAAAATCAATTGATTTTTATAGAAAAATAGGTTTTGAGAACGCTGGGAATACACAGCCAATGTGGATTTATGAAGGAAATGAACATTAAAAGGAAAAATAATGATTGCAAGAATTTGGCACGGAAAAACAAAAATTGAGGACTTTGAAGAATATACGGAATTTATGAAATCCAAAGCAATTCCAGATTATCAGAAAACAGATGGTTTTATGAAATTAACGTTTTTAAGAAAAGTGGACGGAAATATTGGACATTTCAAATTAATCACATTTTGGAAAAATCATGAAGTAATTAAAAATTTTGCTGGAGAAGATTTTAAAAAAGCAAAATACTATCCCGAAGATGAAAATTTTTTATTGGAATTTGAAGAAAAAGTAACACATTATGAAGTGTTCGCTGAATAAAGCCGAACGCACAACAAAGTATAAAAATAATAGCCGAAATAATAGTAAATATGAACATTGTAGTCCGCAACAACATTAGTAGTAAATTGAAAAATTCTGCTTACGAAATCGGCTACTATTCTTATACAAATCGTTGTGTTTAATAAGATCAGCCTTTTGGTTTTCGATCAAGTTTTATGGTATCAATGG
>JALSTL010000179.1 GCA_026983755.1 Melioribacteraceae bacterium
AAGAGATTTTTATAAATGAATTAAGAGATAACACTTTTTATGCTAAAATTATATTAGATGTTTCATCTATGACAACTACAATTGATGCACGACCAAGCGATGCTATAGCTTTAGCCGTAAGAACCGGTACGCAAATTTTTGTTGCCGAAGAAGTAATGAATATTGCTTCTTTTGTACCTTCCAATGAAGAAAGCAATGAAGAAGATGAGATAGAATCTTACGAAAGTTTCAGTTCTAAAACCCAACCTAAACAAACACCTGAAACCAAAGTAGCTTCGTTACAAAGTCAATTACGTGAAGCCGTAGAAAAAGAAGATTATGAACGTGCGGCTAAAATTCGCGATGAAATTAATAGATTAAAAGGAAATAACTAACTCACAATATTGAGATTATGAATTAGCCACGGAAAATTCAAGATAGCTGGCTCACTTTCTTTTTGGGGCGGAACATTTTTGCTTAACATGAATTATTGAAATACTTGTTTACCTATTTCACATTCCAAACATTTGTTTCTTGAACAAAGTTTTCTGTAAATTTCAATCATCCCTTGCATGTAAATTGTTTTTTTATTTAATCCTAAAAGTTGCAGACTTTCCGAAATATCTCTTACAATTTTATTATCCGCTTTTTGATCATAAACATTATAAACTTTAAGAACTTTTTTAGAAATTTCTTCATTTCCGTATATATCAAAATAAACCGAGAGAAACGGCAGTAAAACATTTATAAAAATTTCATCGGCTCTTGAAACACCTATAAAATATTTAAGTTCGTTTTTAGCTTCCTTTTCAAAAATGTAATGTGTTTTCCAATAACCGCTGCTCTTTTTTATAAAAAGCGAACGAATTGAATTTATTAGAACTTTGGTTTCGCGAATTTCGGAAAATTTTTTTATTATTTTTCCGGTTAAATTTTGGTATAATATTTCTTTAACTATTTGAATGCCTCCGGCAATTCTTACGGTTGGAAAATTTTGCGGACGTTGACCTAAAAAGTGCCACTGAGTTTCATCAAAAGTCAAACTGTCGTAAACACTTTTAATTTTAATCCAAAGTTCGTTAAGTTTAATAACGTAATCGGAAATTTCCGATTTTTCCAAACCGTTAATATTCGGCAATAATCCGGCAACACCAAAATACAAACTGTCGAAAGTTAGTTCGTCGTTAAATTCTTTTTCCACTTTTTGCAAAAATTGTAATTTAATATTTTGTGCTAATTTTATCATTATATTTTTATTTTTCGAATAGCCCAATGCTTCGAATAAAAGTTCGTACAAAACTTGTTTCCATAACAACGTATCGTTAAAATCTTTGTGAGTATATTCTTTTTCAAAGAAATCTTTTGTCAAATCATATCTTATAACGGGTTCACTTATTTCCAAATCCTTTAAATATTTTAATTCCTTTAGTCTTCGGAATATTCTTTCGCTTTTTTTCTGAAATCTATTAATTCCTTTTTTTAATATAACTTTCCTTCTTGTTTCATAATCTACATTATCAATTTCGTAAGCACATTTAAGCATAATTTTCTTTAAACTTTTTTTGTCTTGTTTTTGCTGAGCCAAAGCATCTAATAATCCTTCGTCTATAAAATTTACCAAAGCAATGGTATTAACTTTTCTTCCCTCGCTGGTATAAATATAATTATGTTTCTGTTTGTTTAAGTAGGTTACGTGAAGAATAATTTTGTTATATCTTTTATTGATATTATGACCGTGTGTTTTCCAATTTGAATAATCATAATCAATTTCAACATCACCGACAAATGTTAAATTTCCTATTTGAATTTTCGCATGTTTAAAATCCGGTCCGGCGGCATCTCCGTTATATGTCCCGGGATAAATTACCGTTATTTTACTACCGGTATTTGTTTTTAGCGGTTTATTAAACTCTTGATTAAGCCAAATTTTGTGAAGTTTTTCTTCCAATATTTTAGGTGAGTTTTCCATTTTACCTTTTATTATTAACGTTCTATAACGTAATTTATTAAGGCGATAAAATTTTGGGACTTATTATTATTAAGATATGATAATTTTTTAATAAAAACCAGATAAAGATTATTTTCTTTTATACGTAAAAACGTTATTGGTAATTAATCGAAAATAATTAAAAATTGAATTTGAGTTTATTTTTTACCGAACAAAAAAAGCTACTAAATGATAATTGTATATTTTTAATTTAACAACGCATTTATACGTTGAGTATTTGCGATAATTTTTTCTTGAACATATTTCCAAAAAGATTTTGATGAATTTATATAAATTAACCCTCTGCTTATGTTAATTATAAAATTATTTTTTTGATTGATTTTAAAAACTTCTACTGTCTTTTCCAAACTTCCGCCTTGAGCACCAACACCCGGAAGCAGAACGGGCATATCATTAAAGGAAGAAATATTTTCGGTTAATTCGTTTATGTTTGTTGCACCGAATACCAAACCGCAATTATTAAAACGGTTCCATGCATTTACTTTTGCAATTACTTCTTGAAATAAAAATTTACCGTTTGTCAGTTTCTGTTTTTCAAAATCAACGGCACTCGAATTTGAAGTTAAACCTAAAATAAAACTAATTTTATTTTTATACGCAATAAAAGGTTTTACGGAATCTAAGCCCATATACGGATTTATTGTTATTGCATCGCAATTAAAATATTCGAATATCGATTCGGCATAATTTTTTGACGTATTACCTATATCTCCTCTTTTGGCATCGGCTATTATTAAAGTTTCTTTACCTATATAATTTATGGTTTTAAATAAAGTTTCCATTCCTTCTATACCGTCTTTTTCATAAAAAGCAAAATTAATTTTATACGAATTGGCATATTCAATTGTTGCATCTATAATTATTTTATTAAACTCAAAAACCGGTAAAGGTAATTCTTTTAAATGCGGAGGTATTTTGTTTATATCGGAATCCAAACCGACACAAATATGTAATCCTTTATCAATTTTATTTTTTAATTTGGTTTGTGCATTCATATTACATTATATTATATTATATTATATTATTTTTTAATATTTTATTATTTAATTTTTAAATATGTTCTTTCCGATGTTTATAAAAATTCATAACTATACCCAGCAAAAACATATTAACAATTAAAGAACTTCCTCCGTAACTTAAAAAAGGCAAAGGTATGCCCACAACAGGTGCAACTCCTAAGTTCATACCGATATTAATTGTAAAATGTGTAATCAATAAAGTTAATACGCCAATAATTACCAAGCTTTCAAATTTATTGCTTGTATGACCGGCAATGTTTAACAAACGAACAAAAACAATAACAAAAAGAATTACAATCAAAACACTTCCTATAAATCCGAATTCTTCTCCGATAACGCTGAATATAAAATCCGTCCATTGTTTCGGGATAAAACTAAGTTGAGTTTGATTGCCTTTTAGAAAACCTTTACCCCAAAAACCGCCCGAACCTATTGCAAGTTGTGCTTGCAAAATATTATAACCCGCGCCCAAGGGATCGGAGGTTGGATTAATAAAGGTTTGAATTCTTTTTTGTTGATGAGGTTTTAAAAACCTATATGCAAAATCGAATAAATATGCGGCAGACATATTTATAATAAGTATGGATATATTTATAAAGATATTCTTTTTAAAATACAATAATAAAACAAACACAACTATCATTGCCAAAATAAAAGCGGCTTTCCCGAAAAAAGATGAAAAAAGAACAAAGCCCGGTGATAAAGTTACAAACACATAAAACAAGTCTATTCCGCTCCAAAACAATAATGCCATTAATATTGAAACGTAAATTAAAACTGTTCCCATATCGGGTTCAAATAAAATTAAAAGAATGGGTATCAAACTATATAATATCAATATTAAAAAGTCTTTTACCTTGTTCGGGTTTCGTTTATCACTTGTTAAAAGATATGCAATTATAAAAATAAATCCTATTTTTGCAAACTCCGATGGTTGAAAACCTATAGGACCGATATTTATCCAACTTTTTGCACCATAAACCGTTTTGCCAACTAACAAAACAGCAACCAATATAATTAAAGAAAAGATGTAAGTATAAATTGTCATTATTCTAATTATTCTGACCGGTAAAAAATAAGCTATAAAAAAAACCGATACGGCCACAATTGCCATAACAGATTGTTTTAAAAAAGCTCCGTGCGCTGTCGGATTATTATTGGTAGCACTATAAATACCAACCAAACCGATAATTATTAAAAATATAACCGGCAGAAATACCGAAAAATCAAATTTATCACTTAAATTATATGAAGATTTCAATAATATCCTCTATTATAAAATTGTATTGTTATTGTTCAAACTTTTAAGATATGTTCGAATAATTTTTTGAGCTATAGGAGCGGCATGTTGACCTCCAAAGCCGGCATTTTCCACTAACACTGCTACTGCTATTTTGGGATGTTGGTACGGTGCAAATGCAATAAAAACGGCATGATCTTTACCATGCGGATTTTGTGAAGTTCCCGTTTTACCTGCTATTTTTATATCCGGTAATTTAATATTATGAGCAGTACCTTCTTTACTTTCAACAACTTTAAGCATTGCACTTCTAATTTCATCGTAATACATTTTGGGTAAATTATTTGAAACGGTTTCGAATTTTATTGGAACATACAAACTTGTATTACCAACAAGAAATGCTTTTACAATATGCGGTACTTTTGTTTTACCGTAATTTGCTAACAATGCTGCATATTGTGCAAGTTGCAAAGTTGTTACACTGAGCTCTCCTTGTCCGATTGCCAAACTTAATAAAGTTCCTTTTCCCCATCTTCTTCTTCCGTAAACTCTGTTGTAATAATTTTTATCAGGAACAATACCGGCAGATTCGTTGCCCAAATCGAATCCTGTTTTTTTTCCGAAACCGAATTGTTTTGAAAAAAGCGACCATTTTTGCAGACCGACATCTAAAATTAATTTGTAAAAGAAAGTATTGCATGATTGTTCTATGGCTTTGGTTAAGTTTGTATAACCGTGAATATGCGTACATCTAAAAAATCTATTACCAAACTTATAACCGCCTTTACAAACAACAGCATAATTATTATCAACAATATGTTCTTTTAAACCGAGCAAAGCCAATAACATTTTATAAGTGGAACCCGGAGGATAAATAGATTTTGACGCTCTGTTAAATAACGGTTTATTTTCATCGATACTAAGCTTTTTAATATAAGACCTGGAAGTAAATGAAGCGAATTTTTGCAAATTAAATTGAGGAGCACTTACAAAAGCTAATATTTCCCCGGAAGACGGTTCTATAGCAACAAGTGACCCTTTTAAATTTTTAAAAAGTTCTTCGGCTTTTTTTTGAGTTTCATAGTCAATTGTAAAGAGCAAATCATCTCCTTTCCTAGGAGGCATGTCATTTTTTCCTTCCAAATATTTTCCTATGCTTTTTCTTTTGGAATCAACTAAAATATAATGATAACCATTTTTACCTCTTAAATGTTCTTCATAAGTTTTTTCCGCTCCTTGCACACCAATATAATCTCCCATATTATAATCTTTTTTCTTTTTTAATTGTTGTGCATTTATTTCTCTTAAATATCCGAATATGTGAGAACCGTTTATACCAAAAGAATAATCTCTTTGCATTTCAACCGATATTTTCACCCCGGGAAATTCTTCTTGATGTTCTTCGAACCATACTACATCTTTGAATGATATATTTCTTTTTATAACTCTCGATAGATATTTTGAATATTCCCTTTTTTTATACAATATGTTTTTTATAAAGTCTTTTTTTTCACCTAATATTTTTTCTAGAATTTTATTTTTGGAAGTATCATAAATTGCGGGTGTTATTTCAAGTGTGTAAGAAGGTTTGTTACTTACAAGAACACTAAAATTTCTATCGAAAAAAATTCCGCGAGGCGCCTTTACGGGAATTTTTTTAATTGAATTGTTAGAAGCTTTTCTTTTGTAATCTTTATACTCCAATATTTGCATTTTGGATAGTTCAAATATAAAACCGGTAAAAATAATAAATATGATTGCCAGAAATATTTTCTTTCTAAGAGAAGAAGCAAATATTTGATCTTTCATATTGCTCTTTTCCTTTGATTATAAAACAAAACAGGTAAACCGAAAATTGCCGTATAAATAGCAGGTAAAATACTTTGCTCCAAAATTAAACTTGCAACGGCAAGTTTAATTTCTGAAGTATTAAGTAAAAGTTGCAGCAACGAATTGGTAGTTGCGGAAATAAAAACGATTACCAAAAAGAAATAAGTCGATATATAAAATTCACGTTTATTTTCATTATAAAAATATCCTGCAATAAAACCGCTTATTGTAAAAGAAAACATCGTACTTCCTAAAAATCCTCCTGTAACAAGATCGAATAATATACCTAAAACTGCTCCCAAAATCGTTCCGTAAATTTGTCCGTATTGAAGCGTAAAATAAACTAACAAAATAATTAAAATATTAGGAACTACAGCTCCAATGGAAATAAACGGAATAATTGAAAGTTGAAGAACAACCAAAAGGAAAAATAAGCTTACAGGCAGTATAAAATATTGAAGTTTTATTTTATATTTTCTCCTATGTTATTTTCCAAAGAATCCAATTCTGCATTTGCTACTGTTTTTAAAACAATAATATTTTTTAACGAACTAAGTTCTGCAAAAGGTTTGATAATTATATTACTAAGAAGTCCGGAAACCGTTGTTTCTTTATCTGCAACAATACCTACGGGAATTGAAGGTGGAATAATTGAACTGAGTTCCGATACAACAATTCTATCTCCAATTTCAACATCGTTAGTTGTTGGAACATTCTGAATAACGAGATGTTTTCCGTTCCAATTGAGAATTCCACTTATATTACTACGCTGATCTTTAACAGCAACATGAAACAAACTGTTTTCAAACGTACGTACCGAAGAATAGTTATCCGTAACATTATAAACAATTCCAACTAAACCTTTATCCGAAACAGCAGGCATTCCGATAGCAATACTATCATTTCTACCTTTGGATATTATAAAATAACCGGAAACTTTAGAAACCATTCTCGATATTATTTTTGCATTTGTAGTTTTATATTTATTAGTCGATTCGAACTTTAATAAATTTTTCAGTTCGTTATTTTCAAATGCATATTCACGTAAAGAATTAACTTGTAACATTAGTTTTGCATTTTGTTTTTGAAGTTTTGTCAGATAAGGTGTATCTTCAAAATAACCGGCAAAATTTGTAATGCCGTTATTAAATGTAGCAAATGTACCTAAAGCTAATGTTTTAAAATTATTAACGCTTGCACTTGCATTTAAGGACATGATAAAAAGACTTAAAATTAAAAGAAGCAATAAAACAAAATATTCTTTAAATCTTTTTATAAAATGAATTAAAAAATCGGGCATTTAGTAACTTCTTTTTCGAATAAATACTTTTGAATATTTGTTCATATTTTCAATTGCTTTACCTGCACCAAAAACAACGGCAAGCAAAGGATTTTCTGCAATGTGAACCGCAAGATTGGTTTCCATTCTGATTCTTTCATCCAATCCTTTAAGTAAAGCTCCGCCTCCGGTAATCATAATTCCTCTATCAAGAATATCGGCTGATAATTCCGGCGGTGTTCGTTCCAGTGTTTGTTTAACACCTTCAACTATTTGAGTAATATTTTCATTCAAAGCTTCTCTAATTTCTACGGAACTTACTTCTACGGTTTTGGGGATACCGCCAACCAAATCTCTACCTTTAACTTGTATTGTAATTTCTTCTTTAAGCGGAACTGCAGAACCAACTTGACATTTAATAGATTCGGCGGTTCTTTCTCCAATAAGTAAATTATAATTTCTTTTAAGAAACTGGAGAATTGCATTATTCATTTCATCTCCGGCAATTCTTAATGATTCTTCATTTACAATACCATCCAAAGCAATTACAGCAATTTCGGTTGTACCGCCACCAATATCAAGAATCATATTACCAACGGGCGCACTAACATCAATTCCAACACCAATTGCCGCCGCCATAGGTTCGGCAATTAAATGCACTTCTTTTGCACCGGCATGTTCCGCACTATCTCTAACAGCACGTTTTTCCACTTCGGTTATACCGCTTGGTACGGCAACAATAACTCTGCGTGCAGAGAATGCACCTTTACTTGCTTTTTTAATAAATGCTCTGATCATTCCTTCGGCAATTTCAAAGTCTGCTATTACGCCGTCTCGCATTGGTCTGGAAACACGAATGTTTTTATGTTCCCTTCCCCACATTTTTTTTGCTTTATTTCCCAAATCGGTTATTTTTTTTGTTTCTCTATTAAAAGCAACAATAGAAGGCTCATTTAATACAACTCCTTTACCTTTAATATAAATTAAAGTATTTGCCGTTCCCAAATCCATGGCAACATCCGTAGAAAAAATATCTAATAATCCCATAATTCCCCTTAATGTTTAAAATTTCTTATGCCGGTAAATATCATTGCAATATTTAATTTATCTGCAGCCTCTATAACTTCTTTATCTCTAATTGAACCTCCGGGTTGCACTATTGCAGTAATTCCGCTTTTTGCAATTTTTTGAACACCATCCGCAAAAGGAAAGAAAGCATCAGAAGCGGCAACTGCACCTTCCAAATTATGATTGTGTTGTTCGGCTTTTTGCACCGCTATTCGTGCAGAATCTACTCTTGACATTTGTCCGGCACCAACGCCAATTGTTTGCATATCTTTTACGAAAACTATTGCATTGGATTTTGTATGTTTACAAATTTTCCATGCGAATTTTAAATTTTTTAATTCCTCTTCATTCAATTTTTTTTTGGTAACCACTTTAAAATTGTTTTCGGGAAAATTAGAATAATCTTTTGTTTGGGAAATTATTCCTCCCGTTACGGATTTTATTTGTTGATTACCATTATGTTTTTTCAAAATTTTTACAAGTCTTCTGTTTTTCTTTTTACGTAAAATAACCAAAGCATCTTCATCAAAATCCGGAGCACAAATTACTTCGGTAAATATTTCGTTTAATTTTTCTGCGGTTTCCTTATTTATTATTTTATTGAATGCAACAATTCCCCCGAAAGCCGAAACCGGATCGCAAGATAAAGCGTTGGTATAAGCATCAAAAATATTTGTTGCCGTTGCTGCGCCGCAAGGATTTGTGTGCTTAACTATTACACATGAATTTCCGTTCAATTCATTTACCGTTTCAACAGCGGCTTCCATATCTATAATGTTATTGTAAGATAGTTCCTTGCCGTGTATTACTTTATAATAATCGAAAAAATCTCCGTATAAGTAAGCTTTCTGGTGCGGATTTTCTCCGTATCTTAATTCTTTTAGCAGCGGTAAATCTATTCTTAATGTTTTATTTTTTTTTAGTAAATCTTTTTCAAAATAATCCGAAATAAGTTTATCGTAATGTGCCGTATGTGCAAAAGCTTCTGCCGCAAGTTCTTTTCTGGTTTCCAGATCTATTTCGGATTTTTTTAATTTGGAAATAAAATCATTGTATTGTTCCGGTTTTGTAAGTACGGAAACAAATTTGTAATTTTTTGCAGCGGCTCTAATTAAGCTTGGTCCGCCAATATCAATATTTTCCAATTTTATTTGTTCATCTGCATCGGTTTTGATTATTTCTGCAAATGGATACAAATTAACACATACAATATCAATAGGATAAATATTATTTTTCTTCGCATCTTCAATATCGTTGCTGTTATTTCTTCGTTTAAGTATTCCTCCTAATATTTTGGGATGCAAAGTTTTTACTCTACCGGAAAATATTTCCGGAAACCCCGTATATTCCGAAACATCTATACATTCGATATTATTATCTCTAAGTAATTTGGCTGTGTTTCCGGTAGCAAGTATTTGATAGTTTTGAGCAATCAAATTTTCCGCAAGAAATGGAATTCCCTCTTTTTCGGAAACACTTATTATGGCAAACTTTTTCATTTGTTTAATATATTAAAATGATTTAATGTATTCAATTAGTGAAATAATTATGTGATTTTTTTTCTGCAAAATTGTTTTCGGAACCATTTAATTCAAAAAGATTATCCGATACTTCCACAAGTTTATTTGTATCGGTTAGATTACCATTTAATATAATTTCCGTTTTCTTAAAATAGTCATCTATAAATTTTTTAATTATATCGGGCAATAATTCATGTTCAATTTTCAAGACTTTTCGGGAAATTTCTTCGGGGGATTTTACATTTGAAATATCAATTTTTCTTTGTTCAATTATTGCTCCTTCGTCGTAATATTCGTTAACATAATGAACCGTTGCTCCGGAAATATTTTCTTTAGCGTTAAAAACAGCTTTATGAACATTCATTCCGTACATTCCTTTGCCTCCGTATTTGGGCAATAGTGCGGGATGAATATTGATTATTTTATTTTTATAGATTTCAATAAAATTTTTGGGTATTTTTTTTAGAAATCCCGCCAAAACAATTAAATGAATATTCAATTTTACTAAATACTTTAATAGCTCATTGTAAGAATTTTCATTTTCTATTATAAAGGTCGGAATGTTTTTGTCAATAGCAAAATCAATAGCTCCGCAATTTTTTTTATTACTAACAACAACGGATATTTCCGCTCTTAATTTTTCTGTTTCAATATGTTTATGAATTTCCTTTAAGTTGGAACCTCTTCCGGAGACGAAAACCGCAATTTTATACATTTCCAATCCTTTTTCAATTTTCTTTTAAAAATAAACAAATTAGTAACCTAAGTCTTTTACTTTTCTTTTCAATCCGTTAATGTATGATTGAATCAGATTTTGTTTTTCATACTTATTAGAGTCTTCGGCAATTTTCAATGGTTTGTAAATTCTTTGGTAATCTTTCATTTTATATTTTATTTTAGCTTTATAAAATAATGCCATTGGTTTGGTCCATAATTCTCTGGTAATTTTTATGCTAAGCAATTCTTCAATTTTGCTTAAAGCTTCATTCAGTTTATTTTGTTCTATGTAAGAACCCGCCAAGTATATTAAGGCCAATGCTTTTAAATCGCTATCTCTGAAAGAAGAAATATTTTTATTAACGGTTGCAATTACTTTTTCATATTTACCGGCTTTAAATAAATTTTCAATTTTAATAATTTCCGCATGCGGAGGTGTAATACCGTACTTAAGTAAAACGCTGCTTATGTTTTTTGCATAAGCATCCTCTTCCAAATCGAGATTCCCGTTAGCAGCCAAAATTAAATATCTTTTGAACATCTCCACGTTGTTATCCAAACCGCTAAAGTAATAGCAGATTGCAGTTCTATAAGAAGCAATACCGGTATAGTCAACTGTTTTAGTAGTTTTTAAAAATTCCAAATAGTAGTTTAGCGCTTTATCGAATTTGTTTTGATAAAAATAAGAATCTGCTTTTAAGAAATTAGCGAACGATTCTGTTTGATTAAAATGCGGGTTACTTAATTTCATAACTTTGTCAATTTCCGTTCCGGCTTTTTCAGGTTGTTTATTTTTTAATAGTTCAACGGCATATTGAAAATGAAATAATTGGTTATTAGGAAATTGCTCCAATAATTTTTTTATTATTTCCAAAGCTTTCGGATAATCGGCAAGATATTCGTCGTAAAGTTTAGCCGTATGAAATGTAATTTCCGGTTTATCTCTTTTACCCAAGTTGTAAGCTTTTACAATTTTATCAAAACCGTCTTCTTTATTGTAAGATAAACCAGTTAAACTAAGAGCCCATTTTAGATATCCGGGAACAAAACTTAAAGCATATTCAAAAATTCCAATTCCTCCTTTTGCATCAAAAAAAGTTTTATCCAAATCAAGTACGTCTTTGTAATATCCAACCGCTTTTTTGGCCGCCCAAAATGCCGATAGTTTTTCTTGCTTTTCTATAAAAGCCATAGCACGTTGTTTATAAATATTACCAAACAAATACAGAAGTTCCGTATTGTTCGGATTATTATCCAACAATTTTTCTGCACGCGCAATCGATGTATCGGAATAATCAATAAATTTATAAAATTCTCCGGTATTTTTACTACCCAAATAAAACCAGAGGTAATTTTGTGCCAATCTGTTAAAAGCTTCGGGTCGTAAAGGATTTTGGTTGAGTGCTTTTATTGCTAAAGCTCGCGATTTATCGAATTGAAAATTAAATGCCAAATTTTGACTTTGTTTAATAAGTTCTTGATAATTAACATTCTTATCGGGTTGCGAAAAACCGTTATTGGCTGTAAAGAATAAAAAGCTAATTAAAAACGTAGTGATTTTTCTTTTCAATTTATTTTTCCTTTTTTGAATAAGCTAATGACGATTTAACAAATTCTCTGAAAAGCGGGTGTGATTTTGTAGCTCTGGATTTTAATTCAGGATGAAATTGACAACCGACAAACCACGGATGATCTTTTACTTCTATAATTTCCACCAAAGTTCCGTCCGGTGAAGTTCCGCTTATTAGCATTCCGTTTTTTTCCAAATCGTTTCTGTACTTATTATTTACTTCATATCTATGCCTGTGCCTTTCCGATATTTTTTCTTTTTTATAAGCTAATCTGGCTTTTGTATTTTTTTTAACAATGCAAGGATAGGCACCAAGCCTCATCGTTCCTCCTTTGGCTTTTATCTTTTTCTGTTCCGGCATTATATGGATAACGCTGTATTGATTTTTTACAAATTCGGCACTATTGGCTTTTTTAATTCCCAATACGTTTCTGGAATATTCTATTACGGCACATTGCAGACCGAGACAAATACCAAAGAACGGAATTTTATTTTCACGAACATATTGAATGGCAATCAATTTACCTTCAATGCCTCGTTCTCCGAAACCGCCGGGCACCAAAACACCGTCAATTCCTTTAAGTAATACTTCCGGTTTTGTTTTGGTAAACTTTTCCGCACTAATATATTTAATATTTACTTTAGTGTCATTTTCTGCCCCGGCATGAATAAAAGCTTCGGAAATACTTTTATAAGCATCAACATAATCCGTATATTTTCCACAAACGGCAATGTTTATTTCATCTGCCGGATGTTTTATTTTATATACAAAATTTTCCCACCTTTCCAATTTGATATTTATATCAGGCAACTTAAGTTTTTTTAGTACAAGTCTATCGAAATCTTGCTCATACAAATTTAAAGGTACTTCATATATTGTAGGACAATCGAAAGCGGAAATTACGGATTTTGGTTCCACATTGCAAAACAATCCTATTTTATTACGAATTTCTTGAGAAAGTTTAACTTCGGAACGGCAGACTAAAATATTAGGTTGAACACCTAGTTCCAACAATGCTTTAACCGCATGCTGTGTGGGTTTGGTTTTAAGTTCACCTGCAGATTTCAAATATGGTACAAGTGTAACATGAATGTTTATTGCATTTTTTCTTCCCAACTCTAACATCAACTGACGCATAGATTCCATAAACGGAAGACTTTCTATATCTCCAACCGTACCGCCAATTTCGGTAATTATAATATCGTACTTTCCTTGTTTGGAAAGTAGTTTCATTCTTCTTTTAATTTCGTCTGTAACATGAGGTATTACTTGAACAGTTGCACCTAGGTAATCACCTCTTCTTTCTTTGTTAATTATTTCGTAATAAACTTGTCCCGTTGTAGTATTATTTGCTTGAGACATATTCACATCCAAAAATCTTTCGTAATGTCCCAAGTCCAAATCGGTTTCGGCACCGTCATCGGTAACAAAAACTTCTCCGTGTTGAAACGGACTCATCGTACCAGGATCAACATTTATATAAGGATCAAATTTTTGAATTGTTACGCTATAACCTCGTTGTTTAAGTAGCAATCCCAAAGAAGCTGCAGTTATTCCTTTTCCTAAAGAAGAAGCCACACCACCGGTAATAAAAACAAACTTAGCCTTTTTTTTGTGCCCCATTGTTGTCCTTGTTAAATTAATTAACCATAAGTTTAAAGATATAAATTTTTCTACATCTTTTGAAATTTTAGCCGGATTTTGTTACGGAAAATATTATAAATTTAAAATATCTGCACATTTGTTTAGTTTGACACTTAATTTCTTTTCATTACCTATTCTAAAGATAATATGGAATGAAATTTAAAAATAAGGAAAAATTAGTTTATAAATTATTTAAACTTAAAAGATTTTTTTACACCTAACATTTTATTGTTAAACCCGAATTATGCAATAGAAAAACAGAATAGCTCCAAACTATCGTAATAAAAGCAATTATTCTAATCCAAATTATTAGGAAGGATTAAATTAAAAAGTCTTTTTAACTTACTTACATATTAGTTTTATAAACAATTTTCAAATTCTAATGCATAATTCGGATTAAAGATTTTTAACTTGTTTTTTGTCTAACTTTTTAACCAGACCCGAATATTTTTTTTCAATTTTAAAACCAAAACGGTAAAAATATTCTGGTCTGTAAAAACCGGTAGTAACGTAATTATATCCTTCGTCTTTTGCTCTATGAAAAAATTCATTCATTAAAGCTTCGCTAACACCTTTTCGCCTATATCTGTTGGATACAACAATTTTTTCCATTTGCACAATATCATCCGAAAAGTTATAATAATACAAACCGCCAATAATAAACCCGCGTTCGGAAACAGCAACCAAAAATTGATGTTCCGTTTTAAAACTAACTTTAAGATTTGCTTCTATAAACAGTTGGTGTAATTTGGAAATTTCTTTGGGTGTAATTGGTTTACGTAAATAAAACGGATTGCCTTCATAATCTTCAACTTGAATAACAAGATTGGCAGTATGTTCTCCGGCAACTTCCAAATCGAGAAACGAAGCCGTATCCGTTGGTTTAAGGTGAGGATAACTTAAGCGAGTTAAAAAGAAAGATTCTTTTTCGGATAGCGGTAATTCTTTTTGCATTTGTGCTATTTGTTTTAAGAAAGACATTTTGTTTGCATCTTCTTCGTGTTGATATTTACAAATATTTCTTAAAGTATTTTTCAAGTTAATATCAGAATTTTTAAAAACCGTTTCCAAATAAAACCTTGAACGTGTTTCGGGATAAAATTTTTCCAGTTCATCTAAATTATATGTTTCGTACAAACCGTTTAACATTTCCGCTTGTGCATCTATTGAAGCATCTTTGTTAAGGTTATACCATCTTAAAAATCTTTTTATAGCAAAATATAATTGTTTAGGTATGTATCCGTGATTATCTATATTATTTAGAAAGGCCTTTAATCTTAAAGTAATTTCTCTTTTATCGGGTTGGTTTTCAATTTCGGATAAAAATGATTTTAAAATTTCTTTACCTTTATTTTCTCCTTCCGCATTGTTAATACCGGAAAAAATGTAATCCCATGTTTTTTTATTTTTAACGAAGCTATATTTTTCTTCGATAGGCAATACGAATTTATTGTAAAAAGTAAACAGCAGATGACTTATTGAATTTGTTTTTTCTCTTTCGCCCAATACTTCAAATCTTGTTCCGGTTTGATAATCGTGCGAAGGTGCAACAATATTTGTAGCCGAAGGATTTTTAAGTTGATACTTTCTGGAAGTTATTTCCCAAAAATGAATATATGCGGCTGTTGCATTCCAAATAAAAAACGGCCATAAATAAAACAATCTTTCTTGCAATTCTTTATTATTCTTTTTGGTTTGTCTTCTGAAAATATTTGCAATTGTAACACCGGGAATATATTTCTGACTCCATAAATTATATTCATTCCAATAGCCGCCGAAATTTTCAACTAATTCGTTAAGGTAATGTTGAGAACCTGAAAGGATTAACCAATTTATTTCTTCCAATATTTTTTCTTTATCGTTTGTCTTATTCAACCGTAACAAAATATCGAAAGAACCTTCGTGCCTCGACTGAATTGATATACGAAAAATTGTAAACATAGAATTTTCGAGATGTTTACTTATCCACACGCCTCCGGGCAGTATATTACTTAACCTTAATGTAACACCTTTGTAAAACAAAAAGATAGCTTCTCGCACAATTGCGGTTTTACTAATTACATTTTCCAATAGTTGCTTTGTGTTATCATCAATATCTTCTTCAAAAATAATAACATCGCTCCATTCGTATTCTTCTTCGGTTTCAATATCAACGGCAACGGTTTCGCTTTCGCCAAGCCATTTTCTGAAACCTTCTCTCATTTTCTTTCGGGCGTTTAGTGCTGTTTCGGAAAGGTTTTGCCAATCTTTTTTCAGTTGTATTTCTACCAAGCGTCTTCTTATGTTTTCGTATTTGGTTGGATATTTTATTCCGTAAAGTGATAGTATGTCAAGTAAAATAGGTATAACGGTATTTTCCAGTTTTCTATCTTCTTTATGTTCTTCAATTTGTGAATTTATTATTTCCGTAATTACTTCTATTACTTCGTTTTCTTTTCTGGTGGTTACTATTTGATTTTTTATATTTTCATCAAATAAATTCGGGCCCAATGTTAAATAGTTTTTGAAATAGTACTTAAATTTATTCGGTTTAATTTTTTTCAGTAATAAAAGGAATAATTTTTTTTGTACTTCAATATTCGATGCAATTTTAGGTTTATCTAAAAAATAAAATGCAATTTTATATATTTGTTGAGATTCGTCGGTTAAAAGTTTTGAAATGTAATCAATTCCTTTTTCCGCTTTAACAGCGTCGTATGCTTGTAACATAACAATTGCCAAGTGAAGACCAAATAAAGATTTTTCTCCTGCTCCGGCAATTTTATCGAATAAAGATTCGGTTAATTTCAGATTTCTATCTACGGAAATTTTGGAAATAAATTTAATGCTTTTTTCTTCTTTGCTTTGTCTGTACCATTGTAAAATTGTTTCATCTGTAAATGATACCAAACCTTCGTTGCCAAGCCAATAGATTGGATTAATTAAAAATTCATGCAGTTGAATTTCGGGTTTTGATATATGAAATATAAAATCTCCTATTCTGTAATTTCTGTTTCCCACTTTTTCTACTATTAGGTGCTTTTCAAGTTTTGGTAAAACAATTTTATTATTTTCTATTTTTACATCGGTACTTAAACATCCTTTTTCTCTTAGAAACCAATTTGGTATTTTAATTTCTGTTTTCCCCATATATAAAGAGTAGTAATCTTTTTGGTATAATTGTTTAATCAGATGTTCAAAGTTTTTTTCTATAATTCTTCTTTTGTAAGTACCTTTTGGAGTTAATTCTCCGCGCTCTTGAGTAAAAGGTCTGTCAATAACTCTAAAATCTACAATTCTTTCGAAAGGGGCAAGAAATTGGTTAACGGTAACAATTATATTTGAAAAATATTCCGCTTTTTGATCGTCGAACATTTTGGTAAAGACTTCATTTTCCGTATCCGGGAAAATAAGTACCGTATTAAAAGGTCTATGATCGCCAACAACAAAAACTTGTTTAATTAATTCAAAATCTCTAAAAAGATTTTCAATTTTTTGCGGTGCAATAGTTTCACCTTTAATGTTTTTGTAAATTTCTTTTTTTCTATCAATAATTTCGATAAAATTATTGTTATCCATTTTCATAATATCGCCGGTTGGAAACCAATCTCCTTCAACAAAGGAGTTTTCTTCATGTTGACCGAAATATCCTTTCATTACGTAATTTCCTCTGACTAAAAGTTCTCCGTCTTCGGCAAGTTTTATTTCGATACCGGGTAAAGCTTTCCCAAGGGAATTCGGTTTGTAATTATTGGGCGGAGTCATTGTAATGCCGCCCGTAGCTTCCGTCATTCCGAAACCGCTCATTAATTGAATGCCGTATTTTTGAAAGAAAAGAAAAACTTCGGGTGGTAAATAACCGGCAGCTGAAAGTCCCCATTTTAATTTTCCGCCTGTAATTTTTTTTACTTCTTTGGCAATAATGTTTTCGTCGTCTTCTTCAATATCAACTTTTGCACAGATATAATCGTAAAGTTGCATCCATTTTTTCGGTATGCTAATAAAAATAGTAGGTTTAACCGATTGCATATTCATCATCATCGTTTCTGCCGAAGGGTTTTCCATAAAAGTATAAGTAGCCGCCCAAAAAATACTTCCCATTAATTCGAACCAACGCCCGAACGTATGAAACAGCGGAAGGTAAGAAAGAAAAACATCCGTTTCATTTATTTCCGGTAAAGCAATGGCGCGGCAAAATCGTTTAAATACAATATTTTTTTGAGAAAAAATTATTCCTTTCGGTTCTCCGGTTGTACCGGAAGTGTACATTAAAGTTGCCATAGAATTTATTTCTTGAGGTTCTTCTTTTTCCACTATTCGATTTTTTCCTTGTTTCAAAAAATCGGAAAAAGAAATAACCCAATCCTCAGCACTAATACCGTCAATCAATACGCATTTTTTTATTTTTTTTAGATTTGCTTTAATTGATTTAACTTTTGCCAATTGTTTTTCGTCGGAAATAAGTATGTATTCAACTTCGGTTTGGTTTACAATAAAATTTATATGCTGAGGTACCGAATTTGCGGGAATCATCACGTTAATAATACCATAATTTAAACATGCAATATCCAATAAAGCCATTTCCAAACTATTGTTCATTAAAAATGCTACTTTCGGTTTTGTTGAGCGTGTTCCGGTTAAGTTTAGCAATGCCGCAGCATATTCTTTCACTTTTTTATTAGCTTCGCTCCATGTATAATCCGTTTGAGTTTTACCGCGTAAAATTTTAAATAAAGTTTTATTTTGATATTGTTTTGTGCGTTGTTCAAATAATTTTTTTGTGTTAAAATTTGAATTTAAAATTAATTCCAAAATCAAATCTGTCCACTTTTTGTCGTTTTTTATTTTCTTCAACAGTTCACTGCTTTTAAACAGATTAAGATAATGATATACAAGTTTGTTTAGCCGTAAAGTATTTTCTTTATTTAATCTGCTATATAATTCCGAAAGGATTTTACCGAAAGAATAAAATTGTTCGATTTCATAATTGTTGATAAAATCTTTTGAAAATTCACCCTCAATTATATATCCGAGCAACTCTTCTGTTTTCGATACCAAAGCATTCGTATTTCCTGCAAATTTTTGGTTAACAATTTTATTCAGATTATTTATAGTATCTTTTTGAAGTTGTGTAATTTCTTCTTTTTCCAGTGTAGATTTGCCGGCTTGGAATTTGTTTTTACAGTTTTCAATTTCCGTTAGTAATTGATTCATGATAATTAAATTTTTTATTAAAAATGCAAATATACTAAAAACATAAACGCTTTGAAAAAGAGATGAAATTACATTATTGAAATAACCGTTATATTAGGCATTGCAGCTATTTGAAAATATTTATATATCATTTTATATTTATGTTTTTGTTGATTGGTTTTTGCAAGCATAAATAAAATTCCGTTTTTTCGGTGCAAGAATATTCAAGTTATTACGGTAAAAATAAAAGGGATACAAATGTGTATCCCCGTAAAAAATAAACCGAATATTTATGATGATTAATTTTTATTAATACCCGCAATTTCTTCAAGCATATCTGTAGTTAAAGATTTCGGTCTTTCCAAAGAATAACCCAATGCCCTATCCCAAACAATATTAGCACACACACCAAGCGAACGTCCTACACCGAAAAGAACCGTATAATAATCATATTCTTTCAATCCGTAATGCCATTGAATAACTCCCGATTGAGCATCCACATTAGGCCAAGGGTTTTTGGCTTTACCATGTTGTTGTAAAATATTAGGAACAACTTTGTAAAGTATGTTTACATATTGAAAAATCGGATCATCAGGTAAATGTTTAAGACAAAATTCTCTTTGGGCGGCATATCTCGGATCAGTTCTTCTTAAAACAGCGTGACCAAAACCGGGAATTACCTGACCGGAGTTAAGTGTATCCCAAACAAATTTTTTCATTTCCGCTTCAGTTGGAACTTTACCTCCCATTTTATCCATAACACCTTGAATCCATCTTAAAACTTCTTGATTTGCCAAACCGTGCAAAGGTCCGGCAAGTCCGTCTAACATTGCCGAAATAGCATAATAAACATCGGATAAAGCACTAGCCACCAAATGACCTGTATGTGCACTTACGTTCCCGCTTTCATGATCGCTATGAAGAATAAAATAGAGTCTGGAAACATCATCATAAGGTTTATCAATTCCCATCATGTGGGCAAAATTACCTCCTAAATCCAGATGAGGATCCGGCGCAATAATATCTCCGTCTTTGTATTTATGTCGATATATAAAAGCAGCAATTTGCGGAAGTTTGGCTAAAAGATTCATTGCATCTTCGTATGTAGGATCCCAATAATCGAATTTGCTCATTCCCTTTTTATACTCTTTCACAAAAACGGATTCTTTTTCCATTGTAACAACCGCAGCGGAAAACATTGCCATCGGATGAGAATCCTTAGGCATTGCACGAAGTACGTCAAAAACATAATCGGGTACAATTTTTCTTTTATTAAATTCTTCTGCAACTGCTTTAACTTCTTCGTCGGTAGGAATTTCTCCTGTTAACAAGAGATAGAAAAATCCTTCTACATAAGGCATTTCTCCACCCGGTACTTTAGGTAATTTTTCCAATACTTCGGGAATTGTATAACCTCTGAATCTTATTCCTTCCATCGGGTCTAAATATGAAATATCAGTGGTCAACGATTTTACACCGCGCATACCGCCAATAATTTGAGCTATTGTTACTTCTCCAACTTTAACATTCCCATATTCTTTAGCAAGCCTTACAGTTCTTGGGCGCCAGCCTTCTATTTTTTCGTATAATTTTTCTTTTAAGTTAGACATTTTAACCTCCTGGTTAAGCTGTAAAATAATATTAAGACTTTAATGACTTAATATAATATTTTCTTATATAAAATGTGGTGCTAAAAATAAAAATAGGAAGGAATTTTTCTTTTATTTTTGAATTTTTAGAGTATAAAAAAGTCAGACAATTTTTGCGTTTAAAAAATTGTCTGACTTTTGAAAACTTTCTATTTTAATAGTATCATCTTATGAATTTCCGTAAACCTACCAGCTTGCAGACGGTAAATATATACTCCGCTTGGTAAATTATCCGCATTAAAAGTTACTTTGTAAAGACCGGCTGATTTATAATCATCAACAAGAGTTGCAACTTCTTCACCAATCATATTGTACACTTTTAAAGTTACATTGTTATCATTTGGTATTTTAAATCTGATTACCGTAGTCGGATTAAACGGATTAGGATAGTTTTGATTCATTAAATAATTGTGTTTTCCAACGTTGCTACCCAATTGTCCGGATTTTGTTGAACCGTAATAACGAGCAACTACAAAATCGGAGCCGTTTTCCGATAGTTGAGTGCCAGCTAAAACAATTTTTCCGTTAGGATCAATTCCTATATATTCGGCTACTTCATCTGTTCCGGAAATTACGGTTTCAACAATTCCGTCTTCATCAAAACTGTCATCGCCCCAACCACCGTCAACATCACGGAAAATGCCGAAATCTTTATGATACGTTTCGGTTGAATCTTCCGAATATATGCAAGCAGTTAAAATTCTTCCTTGAGCATCTATGGTTGCATCTTTTCCCAAATAGAATTTATAACCCCATGCAACATCGGAAACTCCGTTAATTCCGAAGTCATTATCCGAATTTCCGTCTGCGGCATATCTACTTAAATAGAATCCGAAGTCTTGAGAGTTATCTTCACCGTTTCCAACCAAAACTATTCTGCCGTCAAGATCTATTGCCATATCCACACTTGCAGAATTCGAATAACCGTTGGTAGTATGAACTATTCCACCGGTTCCGAATGAATTATCCAAATTACCGCTGCTATCCAATCTTATTAATAAATCTGTTCCGGCTCTTATTACAATTCTTTCAAAATTATCTATTGATACGTCTGGATAAACATCTTTGTTTGTAATATTATTTACACCTTCGTTTAAAATAGTAGTTCCGTTATTGCCGAATGTATTAACAAGCACACCGTTCGTATCATATTTAGCTACGGCCACTTTGTATAAGTTGCCCGATTTAGAAAAACCCGCTACAACAATATTATTGTTTTTATCTTTAACAATAGAGGTGGCAATATCATCATCACTTCCTATAGCCGTAGTAACAATTCCGTTAGAACCAAAAGTATTATCTAACGTACCGTTTGAATTATAACGTACCAAAGCAAAACGTTTGGTTCCGGACATGTTTGAATAACCTGCTACAACTATTTTGCCTTTTGAGCTTAACGTTACAGAATAAGCTTCATCGTTTACAGTTCCTATTGCAGTTGTGGTTTTTCCGTTATTTCCGAAACTATTATCAGGCGTACCGTTTGTATTAAAACGAGCAATTGCAAAATTATTATGACCGTTTACATTTGTATAACCGACGGTCAATATCTTTCCTTCGTTTGTAATTACGGCATCGTAACAATAATCATTAGTACCAAAGGAAATTGTTGCAATTCCTCCGTTACCGAAAGTATCGTCTAATGTTCCGTCCGGTCCGTTACTTGTTGTTGGATTTATTATAACTCCGTAACGATTAATTTTTGTATTGTCATAATTTACTTTTTCGTCAGTTTTCGGTTCATTGTTTTCATTTTTAAATAGACTCAGAATATTTGTTGACGAAGAAATATTTAACACAATATCTTGATTATTTACGATTTTTGTAAAATTCAACTCAACCCAATTATCGTAATTTGTTTGTATATCATATCCAGCCGGATTTCCGTTACCGTTTTTATTTACCGTTGTACCGTCGCTTTGAATATGAACATAACCGTCTTTGTTTTCTGCTTTATTTATATAACCTTCGTTATTACCGTATCGCCAATTTTCGGCAGAAACAAATGATAGAATTGTTTTATCATAAGTAACATCAATAGTAGAAGATGCTAATGTTTTGCCGGGAGGTAAATCGTTACCTTTTACCTGTACGGCAATTTTGAGAGAGGAATTTGAATTATCCAATACAATGAGTTTTTCATCAAATGTTGTATTGTAAACCGGTGCAACGGAATCTTTTTTTGCCAAATACATTCCACAAATTTTTACCGTACCTCCAACATAATCCGTACAATAAAAATCCACATCCATAGTTGATTGAGATTCAAGAAAACTTAATGTTTTTTGAGATCCCAAAGGTCTGGCATCGTCAATTGTATATTTTTTCCAATAAGCAGTATTAGCCGGAAATTTAAATCCATAAGTAACCGTGCTTGGCCAAGGTTCTGAAAATTGCACCGAAATTGAATCTCCCGGTTCGCCTTGCGTCCAAATAGAAAATTCATTTTCACCTTTTTCCAATCCACCCAGTTTTATGATATGTGTAATTTTATTTGCCCAAGGTTCTCCGGTAGTTATTTTATAATAATTTGCACCCGGACCGGGCGTTGTAGTGTCAATTACCCAAGTTCCGTATAATTGTTCCGGATATTCAATATTTGTATAGCCGTCCGGTATTCCGTTTTGATCAATATCCGAATTAAGAAGAGGAAAAGCATTTTCGTAAGGATCGGGTAGATAATTGTATAAACTATCTGCCATTTGGGTATATTTTATTACCGGTATATTATTGGCAGTTGCCCAATCTAACAAACTATCAACACGATTAACATAAGCATGAAATCCGCCCATGGCATTTGTAAAATGAGAATGACCGATTAACATATAGTTTTTTGCAATACCTTGTGCAATTGTTGTTTTGTTTTCTTTGACGGTTTTTTCATCATCCAAAAAGTCTCCCCATTGCATTGCATATTTTCTATCGTTATTCGGATCGTATTCATCATAAACTTTTTTTGCACTGTTGGGATAAACAGCCGCAGCTTTATAGCCCAAACGATTTCCCAAAGCTTCGGCAACTTCATCGGAATATAACTGCGGAAATGTGCCTCCGGGTTCTATCCATGTATAAGGTCTTTGAATCCCATAATGATTTGCCAATTTCAAGCTTTCGTTTCCAAGAACCTCAATAGCATCAAGTGCCATGTGAATTGTATAAACATTAAATTTAAAATATTTAATATTAGAATGATTACCCAAATCAATATCTTCTTCCCAAAAGTCCGATATTTTTACCTTTTTGGAATTGACAAATTCTTTTATAAAAACTAATTTTGATAACGATGGAAAGTAGATATAAACATCTTCACCTTGATCGAAATCATCGAACTCTCCGTTGGAACCGGTAACTTTATCACCGTTTACACTTACAGTTCCACTTCTTTCGGCTTTAGAAGTATCCACCGGAGCATGTTTTAAGCATACTTTATTACCAACCAGATGATCCACACCTTTTAGATTAACATAATCCGTGGTATTAAATATTGTAGTAAAAAAGTTTGTTCTATGTTCAGGTGTATGATCCATTAATTCGTTGCCGTTATTTTGTAATGTTTTTATACCGTCAACATAATTTTGTTCTTTAAATTCTATTAAACCCAAGTTTACGGCAAAGTTAAATTTTTTATTATATTTTTTGAATACATTTTCATATTCATTATAATCTTCAATTGTTTGATTATCATCCACTCTGAAAAGTATTCCTCCTTTTTTGGAAACATAGGAAGTTGAATTTTTGGCTAGTTTCCCGTTTGCCATTCCATAAGTTGAGTTTGGCTTTGCATTATTGAAATATATCCACTCTTGCGAATAGGAATTTATCCAAAATAAAAGTAAGAAAATATAAACATATTTAAATTTTATCATGTTAACTCTCTTTTGTTTAATACTTAAAATATTTAATCGCAATATGTGTCGTTTTTCATATTTAAATGATGTTCGGCGTCACATTTTACTGCATTGTGATTTGTATCAAATGATTTAATTTGATAAAAACGGGAATAAATATGTAGAATATATAATTGTAAAAGTTTTTACTATTTATATTTTAATTAAGTAGGTTTTATAATAATTCTATTTTTCGGAAGAAATTTAAGGTTTGGATAATATTTGCAGAACTTTTTTACCGCTTAGAATTGCTCCTTCAATTGTGGCGGGTAATTTTGTGTTTGTCCAATCTCCGGCAAGTTGTAGATTTTTATAAGGAGAAATAATTTTATTTCTTACTTTCTCATATTCCACAGATGATTTAAATGTTGCTCTTTTTTCTTTAATTACCTTGTAGTGCAATATTTTTAGATTTTTAATTTTCGGAAAATAATTTTTAAGTTCGTAAATGCATATTTGAAATATTTTTTTTGAATCAAGTTTAATTAATTTTTCGGCCGAACTAATTACAAGGGAAATATGGTTTACATTATTAAATATCCAGTGAATTTTAGAATTTAATAATCCGTAAAATTTTTCTTCAAATAATTTTTTGTTTAGCCATAGATGTACTGTAATTATAGGTGAAAATGTAATTTTGTTATTTAACAAACTTTCAAATGATAATTTCGGTAAAATTTTTTTTAATGAATAAAAAGGAACTGCCGAAATTACATAATCAAAATCTGTATATTCTTTTTTGATAGTTATAATTTTTTTAATTTTTTCCCCGTCTGTTTTAATGGAAACTACTTTTTCCGATAAATTTATTTCGGCTTTTCTGCTTTGTAAATATTGTTTTGCCGGTTTGGTAAAAATTTCACTTAATCCGTATTGAGGTATAATTAGCCTGGATGCTTTATTTCCTTTCATAAATAATTTTTTAAGAACAGATACAAATACTTTTGCCGAAGCTTCTTTTATCGGTGTATTCATTACCGAAACGGTAAGAAGTTCCCAAAACATTTTAACGGAATTTTCCGATTGCTTGTTATCTTTTAGCCATTCAAGAACTGTTTTATTTTTAATTTTTGTTTCTTTAACCAAAGGTAATTTGGAGAATAATTTTATTAACAACATTTTTTCGTTAAAGTTTAATATATTAAATCTTAAAATTGCTCCCAATAAATTAAACGGATAAAATTTGTTTTTTGCATTCAGAAAAATTTTTTCTTTGTTGCGGTTAACATAATTAACTTTCAAAGCCGGTTGATAATAAAAACGATTTTCAACTTTTAAGATTTTTAACAATTCAAATGTATTATTATAAGCTCCGATTAAAATATGCTGACCGTTATCAATAAAATTTTCGGTTATTTTATCTTGAAAAGAATAGGCTTTTCCGCCTAATTTTGGTGAGGCTTCTAACAATGTAATATTTTGTTGATTATGTGTAAGAAAAACAGCCGAAGCAATTCCGGAAAGACCGCCGCCAATAATAACAAACTTTGCCATTAATAAACCAGTTTATATTTTGCCCAAACACTTAACGAAATAAAAACTTTATTTTTTTTGGATACATTTATTTTTTTTTTAAATACGTTGTAATTTTGATTTTCAATTTTTTGCAATAATCTTTCATAAATATGCTGCATTGCTCTGGCTGAAAATAACGAAGATTTATCTTCGTAACTTAAATTTCTATTTGCTTTTTGGAAAAATAATTTTGCTCTTTCCGTTTCGTATTTCATTAAATTGATAAAATTTTCATTGTAAACATTATTAAGAATTTCTTCTTCCGAATAATTAAATTTATGCAAATCTTCTTCGGGTAAATAAATTCTGTTTTGCATGGCATCGCTTTTAATATCTCGTAAAATATTTGTTAGTTGTAAGGCAATACCAAGGTTTACGGCGTAATCAACTGTCGATTTGTTTTTATATCCGAAAATAGGAATACTCATCAAACCAACGGTAGAAGCAACTTTATAACAATACTCTTTTAATTCATTAAAAGTTGCGTAACGGTTTTTACGTAAGTCCATTCTCATTCCCTCTATCAAATCGAAAAAAGGTTGTTGCGGAATATTAAATTTTTTAATCTGCTTGCTTAGTTCGTTCAACAAATTTATATCGGAAGAATCCGTTAAAGTGGATTTTAATTCTTTTTCCCATTCGTCAAGTGTGGTTTCTTTATTTTCAACGGATTCATATTTCATATCAACAATATCATCGGTTGTTCTGCAAAAAGCATAAACCGTATTCATAGCTTCGCGTTTTTCGGAAGGAAGTAATGAAAATGCATAGTAGAAACTGCTCTTACTCTTTTTCGATATTTCTTTTGCAGATATAATTTTATTTTCCTTTTATGATAGTCTGAAAAAATATTTTGGTAAAATCCGTTTTATGTAAAATAGGTCTCACGTTTAAAACATCGTAATTGTTTTTTTTTATTTTATTTAAAATTTCTTCTCCGCCTTTAATTGTAAATAAAATTTGATATTTCGTTAAAGCGGGTAAATATTTTAATAACTTTCTACCGTTCAAAAAAAGTTTTTCTATTTTTTCAACTTCGAATTTCATTAAAGATTGAAACTTACTACTATTTTTTTTTATCTCAAATGCAGTTTCATTTAGTCCGAATTTTTTAATTTCATCTTTCGGTATATAAATTCTTCCTTTTTCAAAATCAATATTTACATCTTGCAAAAAGTTTGTTAATTGCAAAGCGGTACAAATATCATCGGAAAATTTCAGAGCGTTTTCGTTATTAATACCATAAAGTTCCAACATAATTCTGCCAACGGTATTGGCACTGTTTTTACAATAATCTGAAAGTTCATTATAATTTTCATATTTTTTTTTTGTTACGTCTTGTTTGAAAGCTTTTAAAAGATTAAGAAAGTTTAACGTCGATAATTTTTTTTCTTTAATAGTATTGTTTAACGCGAACCAAAAACCGTTTTCTGCTTTTCCGTTTAAACAATTTACAAAACTATTTTCATATTTTTCCAAAAGTTTAAGTCTTTGTTCCTCTTGTAAATATCCTTCATCTGCAATGTTATCCGCTTGACGGGCAAATTGGTAAATTACAGCGATATGTTTTTTCAGCTCTTTTTTTATAAAATACGAAATAACCGGAAAGTTTTCGTAATGAGACTTTGTAAAATTTATGGCATCTTGATAAAAAGATTGCAAATCCATTAAATAATTATTTTTATCAACTACCATTTTTTTCAAAGAAAATTGAATTGAAAATTATTGTACCCGGAACAGGACTCGAACCTGCACAGGATTGCTCCTACTAGGACCTGAACCTAGCGCGTCTACCAATTCCGCCATCCGGGCAAAATCTATTTTTTCTTTTTCGGAATAATCTGGTCATCTTCATCTGTAATTTCAATGGCTTGATGTGCAAGGCTATCCGGTTTATAATATTTTGTAAATATATTTGCTTTGGCATCCCGTTTTGCATTGAAGCTATCGGGTAAATCTCTAATATTGATATAATCTTCTACAACTCCGGTTTGGCAATCATCGGAAAATAATTTTGGATTTCCATACTCGTAAATAGATTCTTTACAAAACTTAGCCGAAACAATATTTCCGCTTTCGGGAAGTTCAAAAGTAGCCAACGGCAAATCCAAAGTATCGTAAACACCTTTCATAAATTTAGACCAAATTGGATTTGCAGCTTTTGCACCTTCGCCGTAGCTACCTGTAAAAGCAATTCTTCTATCATCAAATCCAACCCAAGTGCCGGCGGCAATTTGAGGTGTAAAACCTACAAACCATGCATCACTGTAATCTTGAGTGGTTCCTGTTTTGCCGGCAGCCGGTCTGTAAAATTTATATCTTGTTCTTGTTCTCATTCCGGTTCCTTCATTTATTACTGTTTGCAACATGCTAGTAATTAAAAAATCGGTTTCTTCCGATAACGCTTCGTGTGATTGCGAAAAAAATTGGTCTATTATAATTCCGTCTTTATCTTCAATTTTTAAAATTGTCATCGGTTCGTTATATATTCCTTTGTTGGCAAAAGTTGCATAAACGGAAGTAAGTTCAAGCGGTGTAACCTCGGATGTACCGAGAGCAATGGAGGGAACCAAATGTAATCTTGTTTTTATTCCAAGTTTTTTTGCCAATTGTCCTATTTGCTTTAATTGAACATGGCCTTCTATTATAAGTCTAGCACTAACCAAATTAACCGAATGTTTTAAGGCTTCTCTTAAAGTCATAAATCCGCTTGTTCTTTTATCGAAATTATGCGGGTTCCAATTATCTTTGCCATATTCAAACTCTTGGTTAAGTATAGGATAAGCGGGATAAAGACCGTTATCCAAGGCAGCGGTATAAATAATAGGTTTGAAAGCAGACCCCGGTTGCCTTACTACTTGCGTAACATGATTTAATCCGTGTCGGTAATTTTTTTGCTGCCTTCCTCCAATCATTGCTTTTATTTCTCCACTGGAAACATCTAGTGCAACAAACGCCATTTGTATCAATTCCGCTTTATGTTTTATCGAATCTATAAAAGTTTTATTATTTCTTAGTTTTTTATAAATCGATTTTTTTGTTTTTGCATCGGCATGTTTGTAATCGTTCCGTTTTTTAATGCTTTCATCTACAATTGCTTTTAAGATGTTTCTGTTTTTTTTCCAACTCCATCTTTTATTAAATATTTTTTGCAGTTTGCTCATGTGTTGCTTTGCCACTCTATTTGCAATTGTTTGCATTCTGGTATCGAGTGTTGTGTAAATTTTAAGACCGTCTTCATAAATATTAAAACCGTATTTAGCCGACATTCGTCTAAGCTTTCTTCTGATATGTTCAACAAAATCCGGTGCAATTGTACTTTGAGCGGCAGCGTTTATGGTTTTTGATGACAAAACAATAGGTTGTTTTTTAAATTTGTTATATTCTTTTTCCGTAATAAAACCAACTTTTTTCATATTGAGAAGTACAACATTTCTTCTCCTTTTGGCATTTTCAGGTCTTCTTATAGGATTGTAAAATACATTAGATTTTAAGAGAGCAATAAAAACAGCCGCTTCGGGTAAAGTTAAATCTTTTGCACTTTTCCCGAAATAGTTTTGTGCCGCCATTTCAATGCCGTAAGCATGATTACCAAAAAACGAATTATTAAGATACATTTGCAATATTTCTTTTTTGGTATATGTTCGTTCTATTTGCACGGCGGTAAACCATTCTCTGATTTTTCTAACGCCGGTTTGAAACAGATTTTCTCGGGCAACTTTCAGTTTGTAGAGATTTTTTGCTAATTGCTGAGTAATAGTGCTGGCACCTTCTTTTTTACCAAGGAAAGCGGTTTTAATCATTGCTTTTAAGAACCTTCCGAAATCAACGCCCCAATGTTCATAAAATTTTCTATCTTCGGTAGCAATTAAAGCATTTACAACAAAATGCGGAATACTGTCAATATCAATTTCTCTTCTGTTTTGGCGGAAAAATTGTCCTATGATTTTCCCGTCCGCACTAATCACATTTGTAGCTAAACTTTGTTGAGGATTTTCCAATTGTTCCAAGGAAGGTAGCCCGGCTACAATATGTTTATACAAAAAAAACGTTCCGATGAAAAAAAGGAGTGCCAATATTCCAACAACTTTCCAAAATATTTTATCGGATTTATTTTTTTTGTTTTTGTTAGATGTTTTTTCTTTTTTTGTTGCGGTCATTTATTATTCCATTCCATAACATCAAATTTACCGTTTATAAATTTACCGTAATAAGGTTTTGTTAACCAAGTACCCAAATTTATATATTTCCCGTCATTAATTTCTATTTCTTTTTTTTTGTGAGAATGTCCGAAAACTACGAAATCAAATCCCTTGGCTAATAATTTTTCGGCTGTTAAAAACATTCCGTCGGTTTCGCCGTAATTTTTTTCGGATGTATAATTTCTGCTTTTTCTGCTTGTTGAACTTGCAAGCCATATTCCTAAATCCGGATGAATTAAAGAATAGAATTTTTGTGCTGTTTTGTTTCTTAAAATTTTTTTTAAAATTTTGTATCCGAAATCTTTTTTTACCAAACCGTCTCCGTGTGCAATAAAAAATTTTTTTCCTTCCAATGTAATTTTTATCGGATTTTCATAAACCTTTACGCCTAATTCTTTATCAAAAAAATCTCTATGCATAAAATCATGATTGCCTATTATGTAATGCACCTTAATTCCTGCATCGGTTAAGTTTTGCAATGCCGTAAATGTTCTGAAATATCCTTTTTGAATTACTCTTTCGTATTCAAACCAATAATCGAATAAATCGCCCACAATAAATAGTTGAGTTGCATCTTTGGCAATGTATTCTAAAAATTTTACGAACTTTATTTCTCTTTCTTTTTCTTCTATTTTAGATAATAATCCGAAATGTAAGTCCGATACAAAAAAAGCTGTCAAGTACCATTCCTATTTTTAATTAAACCATAAATTTAATAATTTTTTATTTAAGCTAACTATATTTATCCGCTTGAATATTTTTTAGTTTAGATTACACTTCAAAATAATTTCCTCGGTTTAACCTAAATTTATCAAAATGTTTTTTCTTTTTTTATATTAGCAGCTAACCAACCTTCCGGATCCAGTATAATATTTTTTACAATTTTTTTTATGGGAAATACAATTTGCGTATCTCTCATATTTATTTTAACGGTATGTTTTTCTTTAACACCGTTATTGAACAAAAGTTCTATATCCAACGGAAATGTATAATTTTTATATTCTTTTTGAATTTGTTTTATTATTAAAGTAACATATTTTTTTCCGCCAGTGGTTTTATTCATAAAATCATAAACGATTTTTATTTTTCCTTTTCCTTCAAAAACCCATTGGTTAAAAAATTGATTGAGATTTTTTTTAGAAATTTTTTCCGCAATTTTTATAAAGTCTAAAGTTGATGCATTTTTGTATTTAAACTTTTCATAATAGTTTTTAAGAATACTAAAAAAAACAGAATCGCCTACTTCTTTACGTAACATGTGAAGAACCCATGCACCTTTGTTATAAACAACTTTTCCGAATAATTTATCGGGATTATATAAAGTTGTGGATTTAAAATCAGTTAAGTAAGAATTCATAGTTGAGCTTAATGCTTTTTTACCGTTTTTCATTTCCCAATAAAGAGCTTCGGAATAAGTTGCAAAACCTTCATTAAGCCAAATATCTTTCCATGATTTTAAAGTTACTGCATCTCCCCACCATTGATGTGCAAGTTCATGCACAAGCATTCCGGTAAAAAAATTTCTACCGGAAATAAAATTTTTACCGATTCCGATAATGGATTGATTTTCCATTGCACCAAGTTTCCACGTAAATTCAACTACTCCGTATTTTTCTTTTATAAACGGATATTTACCGAAAAGCTCCGAATAATATTTTATAGCTTCGGGATAAATACCGAAATCCACTTTTGCATCATTAAGTTGTTGAGGGAAAACATAATATTCCAAATTTAAACTATCTCCATCCGAATAAACAAACGTATCGGTAAAGTGCGTATATTTTGCCGAACAAACGGAAATTAAATATGTGGCAATCGGATATTCGGTTTTCCAATGGAAAGTTTTTTTCCCTTTGTAGGAATTTATATTTTCCAAAACACCGTTAGATACCGATATCATTGAAGAATCGTTTGTTATACTAATATCAGCAGTTGCTTTATCTAACGGATTATCATTACACGGAAACCAAGTGGAAGCATAAATAGGTTCGTTCAACGTATAAATAACTTTTTCATTATTGTTACTGCTAAAATTAAAAGAACCGAATCCCAAACTTTCCGGCTTTCCGTTGTATTTTATTCTTAATTGAAATGTATCACTTAAAAGTGATTCTGACGGTAAAGTGATTTTATCGTTTTTATAGTTGTATTCGGTTTGTTTATTGTTCAAAACAACGGAAGTAATATCAAAGTTATCGTAAAAATTAAATTCTATTTTTTGAATATTCTTTGTTTTAAGTTTTGCTGTTATTGTAACATCACCTATTATTTTCTCTTCATCGGGAAAAAGTTCTATGTTAATATCGTAATGAATTACATCAATAAAGTTTTGATTTCCCGAATTATATACTTGAATTTTATTTAACGATGCCGGTTGTGCGGTTAATCCGTTTTTCAAATATATTTCCGCTTGATTAAAACCAATGTTATATTTTGAAAATAAAAATAATATAATTCCAAATAACAGAAGTAAAAAAATCAAAGACGATATTGAAAAAATTATCAGTTTATTTTTCTTGACTTTCATTAATAAATAAAGTAATTATTCATATAAAACTACGAATAGTTTGCAGATTTTAAATTGTATAATTTGCCTATCCATTATAGTAAATTATTAACACAAAATAAAAAGAGAACTATATGGCGTTTGTAGGTTCATCACTTCAAAGGGAAACTTTAACAATTGTTTTAGCAGGTGGACAAGGACAAAGATTACATCCGTTAACTAAGCTGAGAAGTAAACCTTCTGTTCCTTTCGGCGGGAAATACAGAATAATAGATTTTGCACTATCCAACTGTTTAAATTCGGGATTAAGAAAAATATACGTACTTACACAATACAAATCGGATTCGTTAAATCAACATTTGTACGAAGCATGGAATATTTTCAACCCGGAATTAGGTGAATTTATATATTCAATTCCACCGCAACAAAAAACCGGTAACGAATGGTATCAAGGAACTGCCGATGCGATTTATCAAAATTTAAATTTAATAAGACCGCAAAATTTTAATTGGGTTTTGGTTCTTTCCGGTGATCACATATATAAGATGGATTATCTTAAAATGCTTCAGTATCATATAGAAAAAGATGCCGATCTTTCCATTGCAAATATTATGGTGGATAAAGAAAGTGCCAAAAGGTTCGGTATTATTGAAATTGATAATGACTATCGTGTAAAATCGTTTTCCGAAAAACCGGATAACCCGGCCGAAATTCCCGATAAACCAGGTATGTCTTTTGCTAATATGGGAATATATATTTTTAATGTAAATACATTACGTGAAGTTATCAAATTACTAACGGAACAAAAAACAAAAAATTTGGATTTCGGCAAACATGTTATTCCGTTTATGTTAAAAGAAAATTATAATATTCGTGCCTTCAGATTTGAAGATGAAAACAGACCCGACAAACCTTATTGGGTTGACGTTGGAACTATTGATAGTTATTACGATGCAAGTATGGATTTAATAAAAGTAAATCCGGAATTCAATCTTTACGATGTCAATTGGCCTTTAAGAACCAAACAGCAACAATACCCTCCGGTAAAAACTCTTTCGCACGAACGAGAACGTGTAGGACGAGCTTTAAATTCTCTTGTTACCGGCGGTACAATTATTTCCGGCGGGTTAGTAGAACGTTCTATACTCGGGGCAAACGTTAGAATAAACAGTTATACTTATATAACCGATTCTATTATTATGGATAATTGTAATATAGGAAGATATTCAAAAATTAGG
>JALSTL010000180.1 GCA_026983755.1 Melioribacteraceae bacterium
CCTTTAGCGGAATGTATTGTTGAAAGTGTTAAATATTCATCTTCTTTATCTTCTTCGCTTACATCCGCAACACTATCTCTTGGTGGGTCAAGTGCCATATCGGAAAGCAATGAATGCAAAGACTTATATTTTTCACTTATATTAAGAAAGATTTCCAGATCTTTTTTCCTCTTGTTATGATTGTCATATTTGTTTTTAAAAAGCGGTTCGTAATAAAGTAAAACATTTTCCGTTAATTCCGCCGGAAGTTTTTTGCTGATATGAATGGAATGCAATAATTTGAACAATTTGAAAATGTTATCTTTAAAATTTTTATCGGAAATATTTTCGGGATTTAATTTAATATTTAATTCACCGCTTAAGATTTTATCGATGATGTATTGAGCTTTTTTAGGACCTATTCCTTCGAGTAATAAAAGTACGCGATACCAACTAACTACATCTTTGGGGTTTTCGGCAATTCGTAAAAATGCAAGAACATCTTTTACGTGTGCGGTTTCAATAAATTTCATTCCGCCGAATTTTTGATAAGGAATATTTGCTTTATTAAGTTCAATTTCCAAATCGAAAGAATTGAAAGAAGAACGGAAGAGAACGGCTATTTCATTTAAAGGAATATTTTCTTCACGCAATTCCAATATTCTATTTACAATAAATCTGGATTGCATATTCTCGTTGGTTGCCGAAATAATAGCCGGCAATTCTCCTCCGGTTTTGTGTGTATATAATTCTTTGGGATATTTTTCAATAGCTTTTTCAATTATATGATTTCCGAAATCCAAAACTGCTTGTGTACTTCTGTAATTTTCTTCGAGCATAATTATTTTAACGTTATGAAATAATTTAGGGAAATTCATAATGTTTTTGAAATTTGCTCCGCGAAAAGAATATATTGATTGTGAATCGTCTCCTACAACCATAACGTTATTATTATGTTGTGCCAAACCTAAAACAATTTCCGCTTGTAGCTTGTTTGTATCTTGAAATTCGTCCACCATTACAAAGTTAATAGTATTGGTTAATATTTTGGATTTGTTCTTATCGAATAAAAAATTTTTCAAGTAAACAAGAAGATCGTCATAGTCGAGTAACCCGCTTCTTTTTTTGTAGCTATTGTAAAGTTTTGCTATTTCGTAAAATTTATCTGCAAACTCATAGAACTGAGGATATTCATTTTCTAAAATTTTTTCAATTGTTTGTCCTGTATTTATACTTAAACTTAGTACGGAATTTATGGTTTTTTTCTTTGGAAATCTTTTGTTTAGTTTAGTGAGATTTAATTGAGCACGTATTAAATTAAGTACGTCTTCGCTATCACTTTGATCGAGAATTGTAAAGTTTGAATCGAGACCTACAAGTTTTGCATATTTTCTTAACGTTAAATTGGCAAAGGAATGAAAAGTGCCTCCGTTAATTTTTGAACATCTGTCATCCAAAAGAATGGCGGCACGGTTCATCATTTCACGAGAAGCTTTACGTGTAAATGTTAATAGCAAAATGGATTTGGGATCGTAACCTAATTCAATCAATCTGGCAACACGATAAACAAGTGTGCGGGTTTTACCTGTTCCGGCTCCGGCAATAACAAGATAAGCTCCATCGGTTGAACTTACAGCTT
>JALSTL010000181.1 GCA_026983755.1 Melioribacteraceae bacterium
GTTATCCAAATAGTAATAATACTCTTTTACATCTTCGCCGTGGTTACCTTGCGTACCTGTTAATCCGAATAATCTTTCTTTAATAATCGGGTCTTTTTTATTCCAGAAAGCAACAGAAAAAGATAGGAGTTGATTCTTATCGCATATACCGGCTATTCCATCTTCACCCCAACGGTAAGTTTTGCTTAAAGCATCTTCGTATGTAACATGTTCCCAAGCATTTCCTTCTTCACTATAGTCTTCGCGCACCGTTCCCCATTGTCTTTCCGTTAAGTACGGTCCCCATTTACGCCATTTTTTTTTACCGTTTTTTATTTCTTTAAGTTTTTTCTTTTCCGAAATAATTTTCATTTTTACTTTAATAATTTTTTAATTAAAAAATAAGAATTATAAAATGTATTGATATAATTTATTAAAAGAAATTTTTTCATTTTATCAAACCGATAAAATATATTTTGGGAGATTGATTATGTAAGAGCTGAAAAAATAAAAGTAAATAATCATATTCAATAATAATTTATGAAATTCAAATGATATTTTTTGTATTGTAAAATTCGTATTTAATTGATTGGTACTTTTACACAAATAAATTCGGTGTTTTTATTACATATAATTTTATATGATTTTAATATAGCGGGAATCAAAACCGAACCGCCCCTTTTCAATAAAAACTTTTCGCTGTATTTTTCGGAAATAATTTTAATTGTTCCTTTTAACACTAATAAAATTCTAACGCCGGTTACATTGGATTCGTATAATTCGCTTTTATTCTTTATGTTAAATTTAACTACTTCAAATTCTTCTGCCGAAACGGAATAGATAAACATTTTCTTATTTTTATTCTTAATAATTTTAACGGAACCGTTTTCGTAAGTAAGCATTTTCAACAATGTGTTTTTATCTTTATATTTATTAGTAAAGCCCGCTCTAATAACATTATCGGAATTTGCCATACATTCAATAATATTTCCTTTCAGATATGCATGAGGTATTCCCGCCTTTGTAAATATAGCTTCATCTTTCTTTAATGTTAAATGATTTAATATTAATAGTGATAACAAACCGATATCGCTTCCGTATTGTTTTTGTAATTTTAGAAATAGTTTTTCGGTATTATTTGTTTTTCCCTTTTTGTTTATTTCCGTAACAAGTTCTTGAATGATTTCTTTCAGTTTTTCCGGAGTGTAATTCATCCATTCCGAATATATTTTTTTTATAATTTTTCTTTTTGCAACTTCGGATTTATCTAGCATTTTTTTTGTAAAATTAAAACTTAAATTGTTTTTTAATGCTTGGTATTTATTTATGGTAGAATAAATTTCTTTAAAGGATTTAAACCCGATTAACAATTCAAATTTGTCTAGTGCAATTGCAATTTCAGGTTTATGATTGGAATCGGAATAATTTTTAGGATTATTTTTATGCAGAATTTTTGCAAGTTTCTTGTTCGGATGAGCTTGTATGGAAAGCGGTTTTTCAATTGAAAGTATTTTTAAAAGAAAAGGAAGTTTGTTATTAAATTTTTGGGCAACTTTTTTACCAAGAATTTCTTGCGGAAATTTTTTTATTATTTCATCTAAGTTGTAATAGTTATTTTCCAATAAAATTTGCGCC
>JALSTL010000182.1 GCA_026983755.1 Melioribacteraceae bacterium
CTATAAAAGATATGGAAGAACACCTTGCGGAAAGAAAACATTCCATATCTTCGCAAATTGCTTTGAAGTGGGGAGTTAAATCCAATATGAGAATGCCTTACCGGACAATAAGAAATTCGGGAATAATTTTCTTTAGTGCAAATGTAACCTACTTTTTTAATGACGAGCTTTTTGAATATATAGAATCATTACTTCCGGAAATAGAAGCATATCTTAACATTGCCAATGATTTTGATGCTTTAATGAAAATGCAGGAAGAACTGGTGCAGAAAGAAGGTGATACTTTGCACAGTAACAAACTTTTGCAAGGTTTACAATTGGTTTTGGAAAAGGAAAACAATCCCTTTGCAGATAAAATTAAATATGTTCAAAAAGTTTTTATGTCCGGCAATAAAGTTTCGGGCAATTTAATTGATCTTTGGAAAGTTGGTGAAAATAAAATAGCTATTTTGTTATTGGAATCAGATGTAAATTTAGTTGATTCGGCTAAAATGTCTCTCTATTTAAGAGGAATGTTCCTTAAAGAAACCAGAGAACAAAAAAGTGTTTCCGAAGTTGTAAAAGCTTTGGAAAAATATTATTGGGAATATTTGGATAGTGATCCGGTTTTAACTTCTACCGAAGAGATGGTTTCCGTCTTTTTTGCCGAATTGGATTTAGCTAATAATGAATTAACTTATTCAAATGTCGGTTTTATCCATCCTATTGTTTGTCATAAAGAAAACGGCACAGTGGATGTTTTGGAAAATACCGGATTATATTTTGGAAGTATGGATAAAAATTTTGAACAACGAAAAATTAAATTGGAAAACGGAGAACGTTTGTTTTTGGCAACAAGCTCTCTTTTGGAAATTGTAAAAAACGAGGAAAGTTTATTCGGAGTAAAATCTTTACATAATGTTATTAAGGCTACGCACAGTAAAGAATTAAAAGAAGTTTGTCATATAATTTATGATAAAGCAAACGAACTTGATAAAACAGCTTCAAAAAAATATGATGCAATTTTTGCAGCAATAGAAATATTATAAATTTCTTTTGACCCCGAATTATGCAATGGAAAAACGGAATAGATCTAAACTATTGTGATAAAGCAATTATTCTAATGCAAAGCATTAGGAAGGATTAAATAAAAAAGTTTCTTTAACTTATTACATATTAGAGTTTTATAAACAATTTCTAAATTATAATACATAATTTGGGTTGAATGTAAAAAATTTTATTATAACACAAATAAAAATATAATTTTTTCCACAGGGTTTTTACAATTTTAAAACTCTTTAAAAATTCTGGCTAAAGGTTTACCCGGAGCTTGCATATTCAAATCCAAAAAATATCCGAAAGGAGTTTGCGAAGTTTCGTAACCGGAATTTTTTAATCGTTCTTCAACCTTATCAAATAATTCTTTGGTAAATTCCGGAGAAGCACTGCTTGTTGATAAATGATTAAACGAATGTAAAATTATTCTGTTTGTTTCGTTTTTTCTAGCAGCCCATTTTAAGTTTTTAACCAATTTGGTTTCAATGTAATTGCTGTTTTCAATATCTTTTTCTTCAACTTGTATAAAACCTACAATAGAGTTTTCTATTGTTTCTTCTATGTTA
>JALSTL010000183.1 GCA_026983755.1 Melioribacteraceae bacterium
GGTATGCATTTCATGCGTTCCTTCGTAAGTTTTTACACTTTCCAAATTTGCAGAGTGACGCATAATCGGATATTCACTTAAAATTCCATTTGCTCCAAGTATTTCTCTTGCAGTTCGGGCTGCGTTTAATGCAACTTCGCAATTATTTCTTTTAGCCATAGAAATTTGTGTATGCTTTACTTCGCCTTTATCTTTCAACTTTGCCAATTGTAAATTCAATAATTGCGCCTTTGTAATTTCGGTTAAAATTTCCACAAGTTTCTTTTGTGTTAATTGATAACCGGCAATTGGTCGGCTAAATTGTACTCTGCTTTTAGCATAATTTAATGCGGAATCATAAACCGCCATCATTGAGCCGACAACACCCCAAGCAATTCCGTATCTGGCTTGATTAAGACACATTAACGGAGAACGTAAACCTTTAGTTTTAGGCAGCAAATTTTCTTCCGGCACAAAAACATCTTGAAAAATCAATTCCGAAGTTACCGAAGCACGCAGGGAATGTTTTCCTTTCATCTCGGGAGCAGAAAATCCGTTAAATTCCTTTTCAACCAGAAAACCGTGTACAACTCCATCCAGCTTTGCCCAAACAACAGCAACATCGGCTAAAGTTCCGTTTGTAATCCACATTTTTGCTCCGTTAAGAACGTAACCTCCGTCAACTTTTTTAGCTGTTGTTATCATTCCGCCGGGGTTCGAGCCGTAATCGGGTTCGGTTAATCCGAAACAGCCAATTTTATTGCCGGTAGCAAGTTGAGGCAGCCATTTTTCTTTTTGTTCTTCACTGCCAAAAGTATAAATAGGATACATAACCAAACTACTTTGTACCGAAGCAAAACTTCTTAATCCGCTATCACCTCTTTCAAGTTCTTGCATTGCCAAACCGTAAGCAACATTATTCATATTTGCGCAACCGTATTTTTGTGGCAGAGTAATTCCGAAAACACCAAGTTCACCAAGTTGTTTAACCAATTCCAGTGGAAACGTTCCTTTTAAGTAATGTTCCTCAATTATCGGGAGCACGTTATCATCAACAAATTCGCGAACGGATTGTTGTACAAGAATTTCTTCTTCGGTTAGTAAACTTTTAAGATTATAATAATCGACGCCATTAAACTTTTGCATATAAAAACTTAATCTAATTTAAGATTGTTTATAGCTTCCTTCACTATTTCTGGGGTAAATCCTTTATTGGAAAGAAAGCTAAATAATTTTTGTTTAATTTGTAAATTTGTTTGGTCTTTGCGCTGCAAAATTTTCAATTTTTTTTCACTTAAAAACTTTGCAGCTTCTTTCATTCTGGGATCATCAAGAAATTTTGCCGAAACTTCTTCAATAATTTCTCTCTTAACACCTTTTTTGCTCAGTTCTAACTTTATAAGCCTAATTCCCTTATTCTTTTTAAGCTTAGCATTAATATATTGTTTTGCAAATTCACGGTCGTCAAGATAATTTAAGGCCTCCAAATCACTTAAAATAAGTTCAATTAACTGTTTGTTATAATTCTTTTTAAGTAGCTTAAGCTTAAGTTCATATTTACTATGATTTCTACCGGACAAGTAAACAAATGAGCTTTGTTTTATTTTATAAACTTCTACTTTGTCTTTTAATTTACTTAATTCAATTTCAGTTAAAATATCATCAACAAATAACGTATTTTTAAGAAATAGCTCATAAGGAATAACCAAAGATTCTTCATTATCAAAATAAACAGTTACTTTGCTTCTTTTTTTTACTACTTTGGTTACAATCATTTTTATTATTTCTTCTTAGCTGCTTCCTTTTTTACCCGTTCATTTTTATCTTCTACATTTTCTTTAATCATTCCAAGTGCAATTTTAACATCATGTTCAAGGTTTTCCATTAATTCTTTGTTTTCACGAAGTATTTTTCGGAATTGTTCCCTTCCTTGGAACCTATCTTCGCCATAAGTAAACCATGCTCCGCCTTTCTTAATAATTCCTTTTTCAACGCCAATATCAATTAGTTCACCGGCTTTGCTAATACCTTGGTTGTAAATAATATCGAATTCAACAACTTTAAACGGCGGAGCTACTTTACTTTTTACAACTTTAACTTTAGTTCTATTTCCAACAATATCCTGTCCGTTTTTAATTGCTGCAATTCTTCTAATATCCATTCTAAGTGAAGCATAAAACTTCAAGGCATTTCCGCCGGTTGTTGTTTCCGGACTACCGAACATAACACCGATTTTACTTCTTAGTTGGTTAGTAAATATCACACTAGTTTTAGAGCGATTAACAGCACCGGTAATTTTTCTAAGAGCTTGAGACATCAATCTTGCTTGCACACCCATTTGCGCATCACCCATTTCACCTTCAATTTCGGAACGGGGCACTAGTGCGGCAACCGAATCGATAACAATAACATCCAAGGCATTGCTACGAATAAGTGTATCAACAATTTCCAAAGCTTGTTCTCCGTAATCCGGTTGAGAGAGTAATAAATTTTTTACATCCACACCAAGACGTTTTGCATAATTTGCATCCAGCGCATGCTCTGCATCAATAAAAGCGGCAATTCCTCCGTTTTTTTGTGCTTCTGCAATTACGTGTAAGCATATTGTTGTTTTACCGGAAGATTCTGGTCCGTAAATTTCAATTATTCTACCTCTTGGAACGCCGCCAATACCCAAAGCATAATCAAGGGAAACCGAACCGGTTGAAATAGATTCTATTTCATTTATGACACCGTCTCCCAATTTCATTATGGCACCTTTACCATAAGTTTTTTCGATGTTATACATTGTATCTTCCAATATCTTTAGTCTTGGGTCAGCTTTTTCTGAAGCCATAAATTCCTCCATGTTATATTAAATTAAAACTTTTTATTATTGAATATTCCGAACCGTTCGGTTTCAAAATACTCTTAATCAACAAAATTTTTTCTATTTCAAATTTAATTTCGGATAAATCAATTTGTTGCAAATTATTAATTTTTGTTGAATCTTCTTTACCTTTAAGTCTAGCTACCGTAATATGCGGTTTAAATTTTCCGGTATCAATTTGAAACCCTAAAAACTCCATTGATTTTTCAATTTTAATTTTCAAATTTTCCAATTCACTGTTTTCCATTATACCCACCCAAAGGATTTTGGGAATACCGTTTTTTGTAAAAAGACCGAAACGGGAAAATCTGGCGGTAAATTTATCATAAATAATTTTATTTAATTGATTTACAACAACATCGGTCAGGTTTTCACCAACATTACCAAGAAATTTAAGAGTAATATGAAGCTTGTTTATTTGCTCCCACTTAATATTACCGGCATTTCCGTAAACTTCTTTACAAATGTGAATAAGTTTGGATTTTATTTCTTCTTGTATTTCTGCGGCAATAAACAATCTATGTGTCATAAGGAATTCCGAGTAGATTTCTTCTAACCATTTCCAAAGCAGCTTGCGAAGTTTTATTTTTGTTTACCAATCTGTCATTACCAAACTTGAATTCTTTTGCAGTACATACTTTTTCATCACAAATTCCAATGTAAACAAGTCCTACCGGTTTGTTTTCCGTTGCTCCGGTTGGTCCCATAATTCCGGTTACAGCCAGACCAATATCCGTACCGCTAACCGCTTTAACACCTTCAGCCATTTGTCTTGCTACTTCCAAACTAACAGCACCGTGTTGCTCTAATGAATCTTCATCAATTCCCAGTAATTCTACTTTTGCACCATTACTATACGTTATAAGACCACGTTGAAAATAAGCACTGCTTCCGCTTATGTTGGTAATTCTGCTGCTAATCAATCCGCCGGTGCAAGATTCTGCCACGGCAATTGAAAGTCCACGATCTTTTAATAATTTACCTATAACTTCTTCTAAAGTTTGTTCGTTTTTACCATAAATATATCTGCCGATTTTAGCTCGTATTTTTTGTTCTATTTCAAATATTTTTTCTTCCGCTTTAACTTCATTTTCTTCAGTAACTGTAATTCTTATTCTAACGCCGAATACACTTGGTAAAAAAGCCAGTTTCCCCTTTTCAATAATTCCGTCAATACTTTTAATATCATCATAAAGAAAGGATTCCGGTACGCCGGTTGTTAATAGTGTTAATTGTTTTGTAACAAACTCCGGAGGAAATTTTTCCAAAAGTTTAGGAACCACTGTATCTTCCATCATAGCTTTCATTTCTCTGGGAACACCGGGTAAAGCAATAAAAACTTTACCGTCTTTTTCAATCCAAACTCCCGGTGCAGTTCCTTTGGTATTTTCAATCGGTTCGGAAATTTTTGGAACTAATGCCTGCTTTTTATTTGTATCGGTTAATTCTCTGTTCCGTTTTGCCAGAATATCTTTTATTTTACCGAGCACCTCTTCATTTTCAATTAGTTCGGTATCAAAAAACTTAACAATACATTTAAGCGTTACATCATCGTGAGTTGGGCCTAACCCACCGGTAGTAATAACTACATCATTCTGCGAAAAAGTTCTTTCAAATTCATTAAGTATTGCATCTTCATCATCACTAATAACAGACGTACTATTAACGGAAAGACTATTACTTACAAACAATTGTCCGATAAAAGAAGCATTTGTGTTGGTAATTTGTCCAATAAGAATTTCGTCGCCAATTGTAATAATATGAGTTTTCATTTCAATCTCATTTTATGAAAAATTAAAAAGGGTTATAAATATATGTATAATTATTAAAGAATACACGCCGGAAATAATATCGTCTAAAACAATTCCCACCCCTCCGGTTAATTTTTCCGCTTTATTTGCCGGAAATGGTTTCAAAATATCCAAAATTCTCCAAAGTAAAAATCCTATTATGAGAATTAACCAATGTTTGGGAACGAATAAAAAAGCAATCCACGTACCTATAAACTCATCCAAAGTAAATATTCCCGGATCTTTTCCGTAAATATTTTCAAAAAAATTTCCCAGCGGAATACCGATTAAAATTGAGAATATAATAGCAAAGGAAATAATATACAAATTTTCAAAACCGGGTATTAAAAATATAAAGAATGCTACTATGCTACCAGCTGTTCCTGGAGCAACAGGAGTAAATCCCGAATAAAACCCAGTACCGATAAATATTTTAATTTTTTTCAAATAGTTCCACCATTAAACTTTTAACAAGGAATCTATTTTGATAAATATATAAAATTCCGGTAATAACAGTAAACAAAGTAATAGCAAGCATTGTGTAATAAATAAAGTAATTATTTGTTAGAATTTCAATTATTCCGGTAAAGGTTTTTTTTAGGGAATTATTTTCTTTTAGTGTATAAACAATAATTAAATAAAAAAGAAAAATCATTTGAGAAAATGTTTTTACCTTTGCTGATTTGCTGGTAACAAAAGATTTATTTTTCCATTCGGCAAACAAACGCAATCCGGTAATTAAAACATCTCTAATAACAACAACAATAACCATCCACAATTCCAAAACACCGATGTAAACAAATGAAAACAAAGCGGCGGAAGTAAGTATTTTATCTGCAAGCGGATCCATAAACTTTCCCCAAGTTGTAATATAATTGAACTTACGGGCAAGCCATCCATCGTACCAATCCGTAATTGCAGCTATAAAAAAAACCGCTAGAGAAATTTGCATTAACATTGGATCATCCGATAAAAACAAATATACAAAAACCGGTGTTAAGATAATTCTTAACGTTGTTAATTGATTGGGTAAAACCATATTTTAGGGCTTTTGATATTGGTCAAATAATTTTAAGAGATAATTATAATCGTAAAGGCCGGTATCATGTCCGTCATCCCAAGTAATACCAAGTGCATAATTACCAACAACATTTATTTTAGTTATTTTCAATTGTTCCAAAGTATAAAGAGGAATATAAGAACTACTCCATTCTTCTTTTTCGGCTTGACAAACAGCGCAAGGACAACTATTTCGAAGGTTGCTTAATTTAATACTTCTAGTAATACCATCATCCCAAGTAATATCAAGGAATTCGTTATCTCTTATTTTAATTTTTAATGGCAACATTAATCAAATTTTTCCCCTGTTAGCAAGAACAAAGCTTCTTTATATTTATTTGTAGTATTTTTAATAATTTCATCAGGTAAATGTGGAGCCGGCGGTTTACGATTAAAATTTATTGAAGTCAAATAATCGCGAACATATTGTTTGTCGAAACTTGATTGGCTTTTTCCTTTTCGGTATAAATCTTTTATCCAAAACCTTGAAGAATCGGGCGTAAGTAATTCGTCAATTAAAATAACATTACCATTATAAATTCCAAATTCCATTTTTGTATCTGCAAGTATAATTCCTTTGGTATAAGCATAGTTGTAAGCTTTTTTGTATATAGCCAAAGATTTTTCTTTAATCAAATTAAAAACTTCTTTTCCAACCATATTTATAGCTTGCTCCGAAGTAATATTTTGATCGTGCTCCCCTATTTCGGCTTTTGTGGAAGGAGTAAAAATAGGTTCGGGTAATTTTTCCGATTCAACTAACCCTTCGGGTAATTTTATACCGCAAATTGAGCCTGTTTTATTATATTCTTTTAATCCGGAACCAGTTATGTACCCTCTAACAATACATTCCAAAGGAATCGGAGTGGCTTTTTTTACAAGCATTGTTCTGCCTTGGAGAATATTTTTATACGGTTTACATTCATCCGGTAGTTTTTCAACTTCGGTTGTAATAAGATGATTGGAAATGATATTTTCGGTAAAGTTAAACCAAAAGTTAGATATACCGGTAAGTATTTTTCCTTTCAAAGGAATACCTTCTTGCATGATAACATCAAAAGCGGAAAGTCTATCGGTTGAAACAATTAAGTAGTTTTCTCCTACTTCGTAAATATCTCTTACCTTGCCTCTTTTAAAAAGTTTTAGGTTTTGTAAATTTGTAGTTTTAATAACGGAAGTGTTCAAAAGCATCTCTCATATATTTTAGTTTAAAAAATAGTTATAGTTGTAACTTTATTCAACTAATAGCAAATAAATTATTGGAATTATAATGAATCTTTTTAAAACAAAAAAGCCGTGGTTGGTATTCACGGCTTGGAAATTCCTAATCATCTTAGGAAGTGGGCGGAGACGGAATTGAACCGCCGACACAAGGATTTTCAGTCCTTTGCTCTACCAACTGAGCTATCCGCCCTAAAAATTGAAGTTCAAAAATAAATAATTATTCTATATTCTCAAACTATTTTTTCTAAATATTTTTGGCACTTAATTACTATCCAATACAATGATTGGTAACTACAATATGTTTTAAAATAAAGTATGAAACCGCATACTTAATTTAAAACACGGATTGAATAATTTATTGTTCATAAAAATATTAACACGATATCCTAATTATTTCCTAATATACTTACTGTTAATATAGTAATGCAAAATAATCCATCGAAAACATTTGGATTATTTCTTATATTAAATGTCTTAATTTTTAAAAAACTATTCGAAATTATATGAGTGATAAATTTTACAGAATTCCCATTGAACGATTGTTCAATTGGATTGTTGAAGAAGAAAAACAGAACAGACTTTTCGGGTTATATAAACAATCCCTTTTTACTCCCAAAGAAACGGATTCGTTTCGCATGCACCGATACGGAAGAC
>JALSTL010000184.1 GCA_026983755.1 Melioribacteraceae bacterium
CTTGTTAAATATTTATAAACAAGTTTAAACGGATTTGGTCTTGAACCCGGTGTTGCAAAATTAGCCGAACCGAAAGTTATAAGTTTTCCTTCGGGAGCAAGCAAAGAAAAACTATCTTTAAATATTTTTCCTCCGATACTTTCAAGAACAATATCAAGATTTCTGTTTCCCAAACTTTCTTTTAATTGCCGTTTAAAATTTTTACTTCGTACAATAACTTTATTATATCCTTCCTTATTTAGCAAATTTCTCTTAGTTTCATTTCCTATTGTTCCGATGGTAAAAGCATTAAATTTTTTAGCAATTCTGTTAGCATAAATTCCCACACCGCCGGCAGCACTATGTATTAAAACGGTTTTATTATTTTTTATATTACCCAAAACTTTTAAAGCATAATAAGCCGTTAAAGAATTTACCAACAGAGAACTGCCTTCGTTGAAATTCCAATTTTCCGGAATTTTAAAAACATACGATGAATCAATATTAAGATAAGTTGAATAAGCACCAAAACGTTTAAGTCCAATTACCTTATCACCAATTTTAAAATCACTAACTCCACTTCCTTTTTTAATTACAATACCGGAATACTCCAATCCGGGAATAAAACTTCCTATTGGTGTGGCGCTATATAAACCCCAAATTGCAAAAAGATCGGCAAAGTTTAATCCTATTGATTTTACTTTCACACATACTTCATTAACTTTTGGCTCGGATAAATTTTCTTCAACTAAAATTAAATTTGTAATTGAACCGGTTTTGTTTATTCTGTAAGCTTTTCTTTTCATTTTAAAAATTAAGAGAATAATTAAAAATTAAATAACCTTGGATAAACATAACTTTACCTGTTCATCAAAGCAAGAACAAACTTTTTTGTAATTGTAATATCAATTGCTTTTCCGCTTTAGTAAAGTAAAATAATTGATAAACAACCGTTATTTTAAAACATCTTTTATCCTTCCACAAAAATTTAAGTAATGTTTCAAAAAATTTTCATTCTTAATAATTATTTTGTATATCTTATAATTAAAGATAAAGGTGCTAAAATGAGAGAACCAAAAAAATTAAAACTTGCAAATATCCCAACTCCATTAATCAATTCGGAATTTGAAGGATGCAAATTTAAAATCAAAAGGGATGATTTTACCGGAATGGAACTTTCCGGCAATAAAGTTAGAAAGTTGGAATATCTTCTTTACGAAGCAAAGAAACAAAAAGTTGATTATGTATTTACAAGTGGCGGAGACCAATCCAATCACTCACGTGCAACATGCATTGCCACAATGCAATTGGGAATTAAATCAAAATTGTTTTTATGGGGCAAAGACAAAAAAATTGCCGAAGGAAATTTATTTTTAGATAAATTAACTAATACCGAAATAGAATTTTTTACAAAAAAAGAATATGAAAATATATCTTTAATAATGGAAAATGAAAAAAACAAATATAGAAAAAAAGGTAAAAAAGTTTTTGTAATTCCATCAGGTGGTTCTTCTACACTTGGTATATGGGGATATATTAATTTTATGAAAGAACTTTCCCAACAAATTGATATTAAAAAATTAAAAGGAATTGTTGTTGCCGCCGGAACCGGTGGAACTGCAGCCGGATTATTACTTGGTGCAAAAATATTTGGTTTTACCGAACTAAAAATTTATCCGGTTAATGTTATTTATTCCGAAAATGAAATTAAAAATAAAATTTCATCTTTGGTTAAAAATTGTATTCGTGATTATAAAATGAATATTAATCCCGATATTGATAATCTTATTGTTTTAGACGGTTATTCTTTGGAAGGATACAAAAATATTACAAAAACAAAAGTAAAAGTTTTGAAAAGTTACTTTAAACAAAGTGGAATTTTATTAGACCCGATTTATACAGGTAAAGCATTTGTCGCATTCTACGAAAACTTTTTAAATGGCAAAAAGAAAAGTAACGTTTTATTTTTACATACCGGCGGATTTTTCGGAACATTCGCTAAGAGAAAAGATTTTATATTTTAAAATATCGGTTTTTATAAATTCCGGTTAAGAATAAATTTGTCTGATATTAAACCATTCCTTATTTTTATAATAATAAAAACTTAAAGAAGAAGGAAAAGCAGTGGAAAAAAAAATTAGAGTAATAATTGCCAAAGCCGGTTTGGATGGACATGATAGAGGTGCTAAAGTAATAGCAGCCGCTTTACGTGATGCAGGTATGGAGGTTATCTATACCGGTTTACGTCAAACACCAAAAACAATAGTTAACGCTGCCATTCAAGAAGATGTTGATGCAATTGGAGTTAGTATTTTATCTGGTGCTCACATGACGGTTTTTCCGCAAATATTAGATGAAATGAAAACACAAGGAGTTGATGATATTCTTTTGTTTGGCGGTGGAATAATTCCGGAAGAAGATATTGTAAAACTTAAAGAGCTTGGAGTTGGCGAATTATTCACACCCGGAGCCGATACAACTGAAGTTGCACGTTTTTTGGAAAATTGGGTGAAACAACATCCGAGAACCGTTGAATAACTTTGGATAAACTTTTTTTTCATATCTCGATTTATTAAAAAAAAACATTTTTATTAATCTATTAAAATAATTCCGGATTTGTACGAACTTGTTTTCTTTTAATTTAACATGAAATAAATTTATCAAATGCAGCAATCTAAACAAAATAGAATTCTTTACCTGGATGTTATGCGTGCTTTTGCGGTATTTATGATGATTCAAGGGCATACCGTAGATACTTTTTTATCCGATAGCGTACGTTCATCGGAATCGTTCTTTTATATTGTTTGGTACAATATGCGTGGTTTTACAGCTCCTGTATTTATGTTTACGGCGGGTGTTGTTTTTACTTATTTGATGAAAATTGAGAAATATAAATTTTCGGAAAATCCGAGAATAAAAAAAGGTATCAAACGTGGCTCTATGCTTATTGGATTAGGTTATCTTTTACGTTATCCAACGGAAAGATTTTTTGATTTTAGATATGTTACACATGAAAAGTGGAGTACATTTTTTGCCGTTGATGCACTTCAGTTAATAGGTTTCGGATTACTATTTATTATTTTTTTCGTTTTTGTTTCAAAAAGTTTCAAATTTAAATTTACCACAATAATTTTTTATACAATATTGTTTCTCTTTTTTGGTACGCCCATTCTAAAACCGGTTGACTTCACAAAGTATTTACCCGAATATTTTGCCGCTTACTTAAACAATAATACCGGTTCTCCGTTTCCGTTTTTCCCTTGGTTAATTTATATCTTTTCCGGCTCTTTGCTGGGATATTATTTAAGAAAACACGAAACTATTTACAAAAAAAAATTATTCGGATATAAACTAATGAGTTTCGGCTTAAGTATGACAGCAATGTTTTATATAATATCGTATATTCATGATAATTATTTTAACGGTAATAGTATTTGGCTTTCATCGTTTAGTATTATCTTTTTAAGATTAGGATTTGTTATTTTACTTAACGGAATAATGAGTTTAATTGCACGAAAAACAAAATCAATACCTAATATAATAATCCATGCAGGAAGGCATACTTTAATATTGTACATTGTTCATTTGATAATGCTTTACGGAAGTGCATGGTCTTTGGGTCTGAATTATTTATATGGAAAAAGTTTTAATACAAAGGAAACAATCTTAGCAACGGTAATTATGTTATCTTTAATGATGTTACTTGTTGTAGTAATTGAAAAAATAAAAAGTATAAGAATTACTAATTTAGTAACCGATAATATTTAACAAAAATAATTGTACATGAGAAAATCGAAAACAACAACACCATCGCTTAATGATGAAGAAGTAGGATTTGAACAAACAATAAGACCTAAAATATTTGCTGATTTTACCGGACAAAAAAAAATAACGGATAATCTAAAAGTATTTATCGGAGCGGCATTAAAAAGAAAAGAAAGTTTGGATCATGTTTTGCTTACCGGTCCGCCCGGATTAGGTAAAACTACCTTAGCAAATATTATTGCCAATGAAATGGGTGTAAAACTAAAAACAACTTCCGGACCTGTTTTGGAAAAACCCGGTGATTTGGCGGGATTATTAACTAACCTTGAAGAAAACTCCGTTCTGTTTATAGATGAAATTCACCGTTTAAGTTCCGTAGTAGAAGAATATCTTTATTCGGCAATGGAAGATTATAAAATTGATATAATGATTGATACAGGTCCTAGCGCAAGAACGGTGCAAATAAAATTACCTCAATATACTTTGGTCGGAGCTACAACAAGAGCCGGTTTACTTACAGCTCCGTTGCGAGATCGTTTTGGAATTAAATCCCGTTTAGATTATTATGACAGTTCTTTACTAACTAAAATAATTAAACGAGCCGCAAAAATATTAAATATAGAAATTGATGAAGATGCTGCCGAAGAAATAGCAAAACGTTCAAGAGGAACACCGCGTATTGCAAACAGATTGCTTAGGCGTACACGGGATTTTGCCGATTATCAAAATTTAAATCGTATAAACTTGCAAATAGCAAAAACCGCTCTTTCCGCTTTGGAAGTTGATAACTTTGGACTTGATGAAATGGATAAAGCAATTATAAATACAATTATAGAAAAATTTAAAGGCGGACCGGTCGGAATAAACACATTGGCAGTTTCCGTAAATGAAGATGCCGGAACTTTGGAAGAAGTTTACGAACCATATTTAATTCAACAAGGATTTATTCAAAGAACACCGCGAGGAAGGGAAGCAACGGATTTGGCCTATGTACGCTTTGGTAAAACAAAAATAAAAAAAGAAGATCAAAGTAATTTATTTAAATAATAAATCAGCAAAAAAAATTAAAAAATATATTTTATAATATCACACCGATTGCTGTAGAGGAAAAATAAAATAATCCGATTCCATATTTTTTTGGAAAAACCAATTTGTTAATTTTATTTCTGCAAATCTTTCGGTTAGTTTAAATGTAAAAACAAAAATTTAAAATAATATTTAAACTTTAAATATTTGTTTTAGTGGATTTAATTTTTTGAAAAAAGCAAATATGATAACATTAAATAACATAAAAATTGCAAATAATTTACCATTTGTTTTAATTGCCGGACCTTGTGTAATTGAAAATGAAGAAGTTACAATTACAACTGCAAAAAGAATAATGGAGATTTCTAACAAATTGGAAATTCCTTTCATCTTCAAATCAAGTTTTAAAAAAGCAAACAGAACCAGTTTAAATTCATTTACTGGCTTGGAATTTGAAGAGGCAATTAACATATTAAAAAAAGTTAAGGAAAAATTTAATATTCCAATTCTTACGGATGTTCATACTGTAGAAGATATTAAAAAAGTTTCTCCGGTTGTTGATGTATTGCAAATTCCGGCGTTTTTATGCAGACAAACGGATTTACTAATTGCCGCAGGTAAAAGCGGTAAAATTGTAAATATAAAAAAAGGACAATTTCTGGCTCCCGAAGATATGAAATATGTTGCCGAAAAAGTTGAAAGTACAAGTAATTCAAACATACTTCTAACCGAACGTGGAACAACATTCGGCTATCATAATTTGGTTGTTGATATGCGCTCGTTAGTTACAATGAATGAACTTGGTTATCCGGTTGTTATGGATGCAACACATTCCGTACAAATGCCAAGCAGTACAAATGTAACCGGCGGAGAACCGAAATTTATTGAACCTTTGGCAAAAGCTGCTGCTGCCGTTGGAATTGCTGCATTATTTTTAGAAGTGCATCCTAATCCGAAAGAAGCGCTAAGCGATGCAGGAAGTCAGTTACACATTGATAAACTTGAAAAATTATTGACTAAAATAAAAGATATTGATAAAGTTGTTAAAAGATACTGAAATAATTGAATTGTATTTTTATTGCTTTGCTGAAGACTTCTTAAAATATATTTTTTCTTTATGCATAGCAGTAAAACAAATTACTAATCTGTTCTACAAATATTTTAACGCTGACTTACTTAAATAACAAAACATTTGTGAATATTATGACAGAACAAAATATATTGGAAACCGGAAAAAAAGTAATAGAAGTAGAACATAAAGAGGTATTAAATTTACAAGCGAAAATTAATTCCTCGTTTGTAAAAGCAGTTCAACTTATCTTTAATTCGAAAGGAAGAGTGATAATTACTGGCGTAGGTAAATCCGGTTTAATTGCAAGAAAAATTGTTGCTACTTTAAACTCAACCGGAACATCCTCAATATATCTACATCCAACAGATGCACTACACGGAGATTTGGGTTTGGTTCGGAAAGAAGATGTTGTTATCATTATTTCAAAAAGCGGTGCAACGGATGAACTTATTAACTTGGTTGCCATGATTAATAGAATGAAAGTTCCGGTAATAGGGATGCTTGGCAACAACAAATCCGTTTTGGCTAAATCTTGCAATGTTATTCTCGATGTTTCAGTTAAAGAAGAAGCTTGTCCACACGGACTTGCACCTACCTCATCAACAACAGTATCAATGGTTTTAGGCGATGCACTTGCCGTTGCGGTTCTTAAACTTCGTAAATTTACACCTAACGATTTTGCAATGTTGCATCCCGCCGGTAGTTTGGGAAAAAAATTATTGTTGAAAATTTCCGAAATTATGTACCGAGAGAACAACTTTCCGGTAGTAAACGAAAAAGCTTCCATAAAAGATACAATTCTGGAAATGACTGTAAAAAGGCTTGGAGCTACTTGCGTTGTTGATAACAATAATAATTTAGTTGGAATTATAACCGATGGCGATTTAAGAAGACAACTTGAAAAATCTCTCAGTATAAAAAATTTGCAAGCAAAAGATATAATGACCAAAAATCCGAAAACAATAAACCAAAAATTGCTGGCATCCTTTGCTCTTCAACAAATGGAAAAATATAATATTACTTCGCTGATAGTGTTAAATGATAACAATAAACCGGTAGGCTTGGTTCATCTGCATGATTTGGTTAAACTTGGCTTGCAAAAATAATGAAAAGCAAAATAGTAATATTGTTTTACATTCCGATTTTATTGTTAACGGTTAGTTGCAGGCAATCTAAAATTGAACCTAAAGTTGCCTTGATAAACAGTAAAAAAATTCCGGATCAAGAAAGCTTTGATACTCAAATTATTTTTACCGAAGAAGGAAAATTAAAAGCAAAACTTTTTGCAGATACTATTAAAGTATTTAACGAAAAAAGAGAAAAGGATTTAAGTAAAATTCATATAAACTTTTTTAACAATGCCGGAGAAAAAACATCTTCCATTACAGCAGATAAAGGTAGAATAGACGATAGAACACAAGATATGTATGCAATAGGAAATGTTGTGGCTGTTAGCGATAGCGGAATTACTTTAACTACCGATGAACTTGTTTGGAAAAACAAAACAAAAAAAATAACTACCGATAAGTTTGTTAAAATAAAAAGCAATAAAGAATTTATTGAAGGTTACGGATTTGAATCCGACCAAGATTTAAATAATTACACAATATTTAACATTACTTATATTACAACATTGGAAAAATAAAGCAGTTTACAGATGTTAACTAAAAAAATATTTAAGA
>JALSTL010000185.1 GCA_026983755.1 Melioribacteraceae bacterium
ATGAAATAAACATCATTAACAGAAGAACCAAAGCAGCTTCCGTAAATCTTTGTAGAAATGTTGCCAGAGACGGAACTAAATAGATAAATTGTGAAATGACAATAATAGGAGCAATGTATGCAATTCGTTTAAGAACGGCTTCATTAATTAAAATATCATCAACTTGTGTTTTGGTTTTTTTTACAATTCTATTAACGCCGGAAATTAAAATCTTTTTGGTAATAATGTAAACTATAATTGATAGAAATATAACTCCTAAAATTTTTATTAAGCTGTAAATTATAGGAAATTTTGTGAGCCAATTTTCTAATTGTGTAATATCCATAATAGTAATTCTTTTATTTTAACTTTGCAAAATCAGATAAAGCTTTTCCTGTTAATTGTGTTTTTAACCATTCGGGTTTAATTGTTGCACCAATACTTTTATAAAAATTAATTGCAGGTGTATTCCAATCTAACACAGACCATTCAAAACGTCCGCAATTTCTTTGGACGGCTAATTGGGCAAGGTATTGTAAAAGTTTTTTCCCAATTCCTTTATTTCGATATTCTTCCAAAACAAAAAGGTCTTCCAAATATAAACCTTTTTGTGCAAGAAAAGTAGAATAGTTATGAAAAAAAATTGCTATTGCCACAGGTTTATTTTTTAAAAATGCAAGCAATACTTCAGCTTCGGGTTTTTTACCGAATAGAGAAGTTTCCAATTTTTTTTCGGTAGCAGTTACTTCATGAAATAAATTTTCATATTCTGCAAGTTTTTTTATGAATTCCAATATTACAGGTATATCTTTTTTAACAGCATGTTTTATTTCTATTTTTAACATAACCAGCTTTTTTTGTTGTTCACAGTAATTTAAAAATTGTTTATAAAACTCTAATATGGAATAAGTTAAAGATACTTTTTAATTTAACCATTCCTAATGCTTTGCTTTATAATAATTGCTTTTATAACAATAGTTTAGAGCTATTCTTTTTTCTATTGAATAATTCGGGTTAAAATAAAAATACAAAATATCTGAATGATTTTGGGTTTGAATTTTGAAATGAACAAATAATTACACTGAAAAAAGAAACTTTTTTCAACAAAAATTGATAATTCTAAAACCTAAACAAAGTAATTTTATCAGCCAAACCAATATTCCGGAGCATTAGTATCAATATCCATTCTGTTTTTTATTGTACGGGCGGTACTTATGCTTAGGTTTTTCTTTACTGAAAATGTTGGTGGTTTAATAGGAGTTATTTTTGCTATCGGAATATTCGATTTGGTAATAATAATTTCATCTCCTTTTGCAACCAAGTCTAACATTTCCGGTAAAGATTTTTTAAGTGAAGTAATATTTACTTCTTGTCGATACATTATTAGGTCCTCGGAATTTGTTTTATGACTGCTAATTGTAATTAGATAAAATATATTCAAAAGTCAAGTGAAAAATCGATAATTTTAAAAATTCCATTTTATTCTTAAAAAATAAAAGCTACCGAAATCACCCCATTCCGTATAATTATTTCCTATAAAAAATTGTGTTGCCAGTAATAAGTAAACATCTTTATTTAAAGAAAGTTCCATG
>JALSTL010000186.1 GCA_026983755.1 Melioribacteraceae bacterium
AACATCTATATCGGTTTGCAGATGAAAATCCGCAACAGGAGAAACCGGTACATACGTAACATTTTCGCCATTGTTAAAAGCATATTGATAACCCACAATTTTGTTTTGTGCAAAGATGTAAAACGGGATAGTTATCAATAAAAATATAAATCTGAACTTCATTTTTTTTGATTTTTTATTTACAATATTTTACTATTACTCAACACTTTTTCCAACATAGTTAAGTAGCTCATACAATCAATTTAAGTGTACCCAATGTTCATAAGATAAATCCTTATGATGTATAAACTCATATTCTTAAAAAGAATTTACACTTGCACTTTTATCGTATAGGTTTATTGTCCTATAAAAGGAATTCGTTGTAGGAGAAAATCCGTCGGAATCGTATATTACACGTCCTTTCCCATTTCCAATCCAATAACCCGAAGGGTTACCATAATTATCCAACATAAAATTAGACAGGTATAAATCTTTTATACCACCTGTTGCCACCTCACCTGATATGATAATAACCATTTTGGCAGAACTTCCATTATGGTCAGCATTTACTTCACAAAAAACAGAAAATTTATTATTTTCTCCTACTACATAACTTTCCATCCCCGTTCCCGTTTCTCCTCCATTTATATAATCCATAGATATGCTTAACTCATTGTTATCCTGATTTTGGAATCTAACTTTAAAATCGGCAAAAGTATGTCCAATCTGAAAAGTATTGACAGTAGTTGCTTTTAAAACAAATGGAGATGCAATATATGAATCTTCAATATTCGGAGGTGTGGCACCGCCATTTATAGGCATTCCCATAGATTTTATCTCAACTAAAATTGAGTCCGGAACCAAGTTTACAATTTCTTCTGTTAAACCTTCATCATTTACATCTTTTTGTTTTTTTTCTTTTTTACAACTGCCTAATATTACGGATATTACTATACTTCCTATCAGTAATAAATTTTTGAATTTTAGTTTCATTTTTTTTTGATTTTTATGTTTATTTTGTCTTATTATCCATATTAAGAAATTTGTCAGTTACCTCTTTTCCCGATTGCCAAGACTTTGATTGATACAAATATTGTTTAACAATGCTTTTCATCCAATTGCTATCATATCCGAACAAAGTGAGGAATCTCATTAACCATTCAGCATTCACCATTAACAATTAACAATTCAAAATCACCTATCCTGTGCGTGCACATTCATATCAATATGTATCATTCCATTGCTATCACTCGTATTTGAGATATTTTTACTGCTGATATGCGGATTTACAGGAATAGATTCTGTTTTCCAAGGATAATAACCGCCGTAAATACCTACGGGTGTCGCATCATCTCCTACGTAAGTGGTAGGGTCTTGTAAATGATAATCCGAATTATAATCAAAATTATCTACATCCGCTACATTGACAAAAATATCTGTCCAAGGATTGACCTGATAATTGTTAGATGTTGTAGGATTACTTCCCAAAGTAGGATTGGCACTGACAAAAATATTATAACTCCACGTGCTGGTACCTGCTCCTTGACAAATACGATCATCATAATAATGTTTACGAAATACATTATTT
>JALSTL010000187.1 GCA_026983755.1 Melioribacteraceae bacterium
CAAAATATTGAACATCTTTTAATCTTCCGTAACTTGCATAAGCATAGTTGAAAGTAAATTTAAGGTTAGGAGTAAGATTATAATTTACACCGGCACCAAGTGTTAAACCTTGAATACTATTCGGAAGGAATAATGCTTTGTAACCGGTTCTGAAAAAAATCATATCATTATAAGAAAATTCTGTTCCGGTATTTACGTATTCTTTATTATCATTCGGATGAACGGCATCAACAGCTACTTTAAGTTTGAAGTATCTTTCATTCAAAATATTCATTGCCAAACCAACTCTGAAATTTAATGGCAAATCATTTTTCTCCATTGCATATTTCCCGGGAATATTATTCGGACCGGATTGAAGTGAACCGTCAGGATCAATATTTAATTGAATGTCTCTTCCGTCAAGTTGCATTTTTGTTCCGAAGTTAGATATACTTGCCCCAATTACCAAATCATTAAATGGAGTAACATAATAAGTTCCCACATCCAAAGCCATACCGGAGGCACTGGAATTCCAAATAGATTCTCTTATATATTTCAAATGAAATCCTATTGAAAATCTATCCGTTAAACTTTTTGCATATCCCAAACCAATAACCAGCGAACCGGCATCCCACGTTCTACCGTCTCCTTCGGGAAATTCTATTGTTCTAACTTCTTCTTTAGGAACGCGTAAAGATGAAAAAGTAGTAAAAACGGTTCCGAAGCCATCTATATTAATTGAGCCAGCGGCAAAATCATAATTAACTCCGGCAAGCCAATTCGAATGATTAAAACCAACTTGACTGTTACCGGTAGATTTGGTTATCCCGGCAGGATTATAATACGTTGAATATATATCATCGCTAACACCAACATAAGCACTTCCCATACCCAAAGCTCTTGCACCGGGTGCAATTTTAAGTACCGGAGCAACTGTTGTTCCCACTCTGGTTATTTCTTTATTTACCTGTGCTTTAATTAAATTAACACCGGTAAATAATATAAGAATAGCAAAATAGTATATAAATTTTTTCATTTTATTCTCCAATTCACTGAATAAGTGATTTGTTGATTAGTAATTTTATAAAGTAAAAGATTTATCAAATATTTTTATCTTTAATTTTTATAACTTTAACTATTTAATAACTGCAAATCTTCCTATTTTTTCTCCTACGTTAGGAACATCCACATGATAGATGTAAACTCCGTAAGAAATTCTCATCCCCTCGGAACTTAATAAATTCCAATAAGCGATGCTTCCGTTATCATCTTTTTCAATAGTATCAACCAATTCACCGGTTAGAGTATAAATTCTAATTGTACATTGCGGCGGAAGATTTCTGAATTGTAATTCTCTTTCACCTCTTTTAATTTGTGTTCTTCCCGGCTTTTCGGAACTGCTGAAAGCAACATAAGGATTTGGGACCACATAAATATTATTTAAATTCTTATCCGCTGTCTTGGAATCGAATTTTATTTCTTTGGTATCGAAAACAAACTCGTCGCCATTTTCAAAAGGTTTTTTAGTAACCAGTTGATATACATCTCCTTCATTGGGTAATTTCGGTGAAGAGACGGTTGTATCAATATCAAAAGAAATTTGATATGTTGTTGTAGGATCGGTAGCACCTAAGGGTTGCAATATTATTGATTCTCCCCAATCCCATTGTCCGTTTCCTTGTGTTGCAATAATCGGCTCATATAAAACAAAGGTAGCAGGGTTTTCTTCTAAAATATTAGGTGCTTTTTTTATTATATGAACTATTGAAAACGGAGCGGCTATATCACCAAGCAAAGTACTTAATGTATCTGCATGTAACCAATTTCCGTTTGCATCTTGCTCTGTGTTATGCCATCTGAATTCCCAATCGGCTCTAACTTTTACTTTTACTCCACCTAAAACGGGAGGGAATAAAATTTTTGTTTTAACCGAAAGAGATGAATTTGTTATAAATCGCGAATTTTTTTCATCAACATTCAGTTCGTCTTCATTTACAAAAACTCTTATCCCGTCAAATACCGGATTACCGTCTTCGTTATGAACAAGTGTGCTTTGATAAACAGGATAGTATCTGTATTTAATTGTATATTTATTTCCGGCAGGTAAACTGTTTTCGTTACTTGCGGCTATTTGACCGCGTTTTGCGTTAACTACATATTTATCCGGCGAAACAACGGCATTATTGTTATCTCTAACCTCAATACTATTGGGTACGATATTTTTGTTTAACAATGCAACAAGTGTTTTTCCTTTGGATTTGAAAGAATATTCGACTCCCGTAGAATCCAAAATGTTATATATGCCGGAAGAATCAAAATGTACTTTATAGGTTTTATTTTTAACCGCCAAATCTTCCAGAACTTTAATGTTTATTTTACCGGTGGAATTACCGGCAATAATTGTAGGTTTACCTCCTATACCAACTTCAGGTTCTTTAATCCCCGACGCTATTGGTCCGGGTGTAACGGATAAAGTATTAACATCATAAATAAGTTTTCCTGTTGTCGGGTCTTGTTGAATTACAGCTTGTGTTTCAGAAGGTGGTAATTCGTCTGTTCCTCTATCGTAAGCAACCACGGCGTAGTAATATTGTACACCGTTTTGTACGGTAGAATCAACATACTGATGAACAAGTCCGGTATTTGAACCCAAATTATATTTAATTCCTCTACCGACATATTCCACGCTTGCCAATCCGGAATAATCATCAACCAAATCGAACTGAGCGGGTTTACCTGTATTTTGATCGAACAATGGCATTCCCAAAAAGGGAATCCCGTTTGCATCGGTAATTTTGTAAACATCACTAAAATTAAAATCTCTACTTCTGTAAATTTTATATCCTTCAAAATCTTTTTCGGAAGTAAGCGGGTCAACGGACGCTTCGGATTTTGCATCCCAATAAAGCGTTACTTTCCCATCGCCGGGAACAGCAGTTACTATTGGTTTATCCGGCGGTTGAGCAAATTGATAATCGGCTTCTAAAATTCTTACCGAAGTTTTCGCATTAAGTAGTAAATCATTTAAATCTTCTCCGAAAAGGATTACCATAGAAAATCTTTGAGATTCACCTTTTTCCAAATTCATTGGACCTGTTGAAAAAGCAAAAATGTTATCACCTGCAGTTTTTAATAATTCTTGATTAGGATCAATTTCGGGTTTTGTAAACCATTCCATCATTCTATCATCGTTTTTCGGTGTATTGGAAGGATCGGCCCAAGCAGCCACAGTAAAGCCGGTTAATCCCAATTGGTCGGATTCCGAAATATCTCTAAAACCGAAATTAGGTTCTGAGCCAGCCCATTTTTTTCCTAAGCTCCATTGATCGGTTAGTGTGCTTTCTTCTTCTTTATCGAAACGACCGTTTTTGTTTAAGTCGTCGTACCAAGCTTGCGAAGGAACTCCGTCACCTTCACCGTAATCTTTACCTGGATAGTTTGCGGATTCGGGGCCTATTCCGTCAATTCCCACATCATCTTTTTCAGGGTCCCAATCACCGTCTTCATCGCCAGACCAACGAGCTTTGGGTTTACCGTAAACTTTTGTATATTTTTCCACATCGGATATACCCGTAGTAAGCGGATGAATGCTACCGTCAATATAAAAACCTTTATCGTTAAAAGGAGATTCATCTGCAATACCGTCATCATCATTATCGATTAAGTCATTATCAAGCGAAGGAGATTCCAAAAATTTCCAACCGAAATATCCGGGTCTTTTTCCACCTCTACCTTTGAAATCTTGGTCCCAACCGTAAACCATACTTCTTGCCCTTTGGTCGAAATTATCTGCCAATTCACCTGTAGGAGGAATAAAGAAAGCCATATCGTCGTTTACATCTCCAACGCCGCCTATATGCGGGTCGCCAAACATTCCCATATAAAAATTTGTTAAATCTTTATCACTGGCATTTGTCATTTTATATACCATAAAAATCAAATCTTCGGCCAAAGGATTATTAAATTGTAAGATTCTAACATCGGCATCTAAGCCCAAACCTCCTTTTGTATTATCACCTTCGAAGGGTTGATATTCGCTAATAAATTCATAATTAGTATAATCATCAATAGCAAAATAAACTTCTTCGTCCGGTGCTGTAGCGGCATCACCAAGGAAAGCCGGCCAAAGGTAAGTACCGGCACCGGGAGAATACCAACTTTCCGGCCAAGAATCCGGTTTACCGTCTCCGTCTTTATCGGGTGCATTTAACGATGCAATATGGTTTTGGTTAGGATCGCTATAACCGGCTTTTGGTAACCAGCCCCATTTTAATGATCTATCCGCATTATAATCACCTTCTCTGCCGGAAACATGTGAATCACTAACAATATTTATTGTATCACCTTTAGTATTTAGAACTTTGGCACCCGCCATTAAACCGAATTCATATCCGTAACCTAATCCGTGCCAAACCAAATCTTTTACGTCTGCCAAAGCTCCGGGTGCACAAATTGAACCGTAATTATACAATACGGTTTGAATTTTATTGCCCTTAATAATTATGTCTTTTATTTCTCGCATTTCTCCGGTGGTTTTGTTTAGCTTTTGCCCAAGTATTTTCCCATAGATGCGTTCAAATTCTTCTTCCGATGTAATTTTTTTATTATAAACATCTTTCGTATTTTGGGCATAACTTATTATTGTTGTAATAAGAATTAAAAAAATTATTGTGGTTTTTAATTTCATTTACTTATCCTAATTTTTAGTAAAACTTTTGTATAGTATTCAAAAGAATTTTAGTTAACTATAATAGAAATACCAAGTCGCACTTCTCTTGGTCTGCTTAATCGTTCTTCCCTTTTATAATAATCATCAATATATTTTTCGCTAAATAATCCTTTGTCCCGTCTAATTCTTCTTCTTAAATCCGCAAATTGAATTGCCGTTAATTTTTGTTCCGCATTGTATAAAGCTTCACCGGAATTTGCCCACACATATCTTTGGTTACCGGTATCAAATAGATTTTTAACTTGTGCAAATACGGAAAAATTAAATCCTCCAATATCGAAAAACTTTTCTACTTTAAGATCAACATTCCATTGGAAAGGTTTGTTTGCCGAAGTCTGTTCATAGGTAATTGTTGATAAGGTTGGCGGTAATGCCGGTGTATAAGGTGTTCCGGTTTGAAGTGTATATATTACCCCGGCAGACCAATTGCCCGGTTTTGTTAATGTGATGGTTCCGTTAATCAAATGACTTCTATCAAAACTTAACGGTACCAAATAAGTTTCCGTTTGTTTACCGGCAGCTTCGCTAAAAAATAAATCTTCTTGCGGTTGTGTTCTGTTACCTTCGGCTGCTTGAAATGTATAGTCTAATGTAGCGGAAAATAACCCGTCCGGTGATCTTCTTTTAATAAAGGAAAGTGTTATTCCTTTAACATTTGCATAAGATAAGTTGGTTAATACTCTGTATCTTCTTGCATTTGTTGTAAATACAGTTTGGGTATAAATGTAATCTCTAACATCTTTATAGAAACCGGTTAAATCGAATTTAAAATTTTCTGTTAATTGTTGCTGCAAACCGATTTCATATTGAATTGATCTTTCTGGTTTTATATTACCATTACCAAAACGGGGATTACTTGCAACATTGGGTACCCACATTCTATCATTTCTATATATTGCCGAAAGTGAACCGATTTGATAAAAATGTCCGTAAGAAAATCTTATTACACCTCTATCTGTTATCGGGTAAGAAACACTAAACCTTGGCGATAACATATGCTTAGCTTTTGCTTCAACTAAATTTTTATTGAGATAACCGAATTTTTGGTTGTCTATATCGTCCGATAAATTCGGATTATATTTTGTTGCCGGGTTGAAGTATTCGTATCTAAGTCCGGCATTTAATATTAGTGTTTTGGCTAATTCTATTTTGTCCTGAACATAAGCGGCAAACTGTGTCGGTTCTTTGTCAAAGGTATCTACCGAGCGTATTCTACTTCTATGAATGGAAAGTTTAGGATTATATAGTAAGTCATTAGTACTTACTTGGGTTCCGTCTTCTTTTAAAAAAACTATTGAATACGCATCTCTTATCAGATGATGTTTTCTCAGCTCAAATCCCGCCTTAACTTCGTGAACAGTAAATAATTGGGAAACTATATCACCTTTCAAACTATAAGTTGTAGTTGAATGATTGGAAATAAAATTATCTGTTCCGCCGGCATAATATAAAGTTGTACCTATTCTCTTTCTATAAAATCCGGGTAAATAACGGGAATCGTTAAAATCTTTATATAAATAATGTTTAGATTCGTTCCAAGAATAAGAACCTTTTAATGTATAAAAAGTTGTGTTACTCAAAGTATGCGTTAAATCTAAAGATTGAATAATTCCTTTATTATAATCCGTACCCAAACCATCGGGATTAAACAGATAAACTCTGCCTCTGGTTAGATTATAACCCGGTGCAAAACTTCTGGAATGTCCTTGATTATAAACAACTTCGTATTTCAATTTAATTAGTGAACCGAAATTGTGGCTAATGTTTCCTTGGATATTCCAATTCTGTGAAGGGTCCATGTGAACCCAACTTCCGTCGCCGGTAGGTAAGCCGTTACTAGTAGAATCAAAAGGATTAAAGAAATAAGGATCTGTTGCGGCACCGTGTCTTGGATCATCATTCCTAAAACCGTCAGGAGCCAAATAAGAATCCGTAGTATTATAAATACGTTTCCCGAAATATAAACCTTTATAGTCTTCAAATATTCCGGAAATGAAAAATTTTGTATTATCGAGAAAAGAGATGTTCCCGCCAAATGTGGTTTCAATTCTTTTTCTGTTTAACGGATCAAAATCATCTATATGGTTAAATAAATTGCTTCTTGAAGATAAAAATTCGCCCAAGTAACTTCTTAAGCTAAAGCTAAATTTATCGCCGCCTTCTTTGGTAACATAATTTACAACACCGCTAAGTGCATTACCAAATTCCGCACTAAAGGTTCCCGTAGAAACCGAAACTTCTTGTACGGCATTTGTTGCAACACCAACAGAACGTGTATTACCATAAGGATCGTTTATGGAAAGTCCGTTTATTTGATAAGCTACTTCATTGCTTCTTCCGCCTCTTACGTGCAAAGTTCCGTCATCGGATTTTACTACACCAGCTTGCAATTGAATTACATCGGCAATGTTATCAACAGGTAAAACATCAAGTTGATCGGAATTTATAGCAACCGTTGGATTGGTAAGGTCTTGCCTAATAAGAGGATTTTTTTCTCCTTCAACAACCACTGCATCCATTTCCACAGCACCTTGAGGTAGTTGAAAATTAATTTGGGTAGTAAAGTTTACATTAACTCTAACATTTGTTCTTGTTACTTTCTGATATCCCAAATATGAAGCGGTAACTTTATAAACATCAGGGGGAACATTTAGAATAACATAATTTCCATTAATATCGGAAGCAGCTCCTATAGAAGTACCTTCTATAAAAACATTAGCAAATGGAATGCCCTCTC
>JALSTL010000188.1 GCA_026983755.1 Melioribacteraceae bacterium
TATGCTTGGTTTTAGAGGTTGCAGATTAGGAATTAGCTATCCTGAAATTACGGAAATGCAAGCCAGAGCAATTTTTGAAGCCGCTATTGAAGTTACCAAAGCAGGTATGAAAGTTAAACCGGAAATTATGATTCCCTTGGTAAGTCACGTTAAAGAGCTTAAACTTCAAGAAGAAATAGTTAGAAAAGTTGCAAATGAAGTATTTAAAGAAAAAGGTAAAAAAATTAAATACTTAGTTGGAACAATGATTGAATTACCTCGTGCCGCTTTAACCGCAAATGAAATTGCAGAAGTTGCCGAATTCTTTAGCTTTGGAACTAACGATCTTACACAGACCACATTCGGCCTTTCGAGAGATGATGCAGGTAAATTCTTACCAATGTATATTGATAGAGAAATTTTACCAAGGGATCCGTTTGAAAGTCTGGACCAAAGCGGTGTAGGTCAACTTGTTGAAATGGGTACGAACAAAGGTCGTTCCGTAAATCCTAAATTAAAAGTTGGTATTTGCGGTGAACACGGTGGTGAACCGGAATCCGTTGAATTTTGTCACAGAACAGGATTAAACTATGTTAGTTGTTCACCTTTTAGAGTTCCTATTGCACGTTTGGCGGCTGCCAGAGCGGCTTTGAGAAAATAACTTTACTTTTATTGGCAAATCTATTAAATAGGTTTGCCAATTTTTAACTTTTTAATTTTATTACATAAATATTATATTATTAAAATATTGATTATTGAACATTTATACATAGTTCACTTACAAACGGATAATTATTTTTCTGTTATTACTAATCCGTTATTAAAAGTAGGCGGTCATTTTATTTTTAAATAACGGAAAAATTTGTTACAAATTGCTTAGCGTATAAATAAATTTTTCAATAATATGGAAATTATCAACATATTAAAATATAAACAGATGAAATGGGAGAATAAATGAAACTATCTGAATTCAAATACACTTTACCTAAAACCGCAATTGCAAAATTTCCGGTAAAACCAAGAGACGAAGCAAAACTAATGGTTTTTGAAAAAGATTCTACGAAAGTAGAACATAAAAAATTTAAAGATATTGTTAATTATATGTCAAAAGGAGATGTACTGGTAATTAATAAAACAAAAGTTATGCAAGCCAGATTATTCGGTTACAAAGAAAGAACAAATGCTAAGATTGAAGTTTTTGTTTTAAGAGAACTAAATAGAGAAGAAAACATTTGGGATGTTATCGTTGACCCGGCCAGAAAAGTTAGAATCGGAAACAGAATTTATTTTAACGATGAACTTTGGTGCGAAGTTATAGACAATACAACATCGCGCGGTAGAACCGTAAGAATAAATTACAGTGGTGATAATATTTATAAAGCTATAGAAAAAATTGGAAAAACACCGCTTCCGCCGTATATAAAACGTGAAGCCGTAAAATCGGATAGAAACGACTATCAAACAATGTTTGCAGAAGTTGACGGTTCTGTTGCGGCTCCTACGGCAGGACTTCACTTTACAAAAGAACTCATAAAAAAAATAAAGAAAAAAGGTATTAAAATTGTTCCGATTATTCTTCATATCGGATTGGGAACATTCCGACCCGTAGAAGTAGAAGATTTAACAAAACACAAAATGGATTCCGAATATTTTGAAATACCCGAAACTTCCGCTGAAATAATTAATAAAGCTCTTGATTCTAAAAAAAATGTTTTTGTTACGGGTACAAGTACTACCAGAGCCTTGGAAAGCAGTGTTACAGCCGGCGGTAGGGTAAAACCGAATTACGGTTGGACGGACAAATTTATTTTTCCGCCTTATGAATTTAAAATTGCAACAAAATTAATAACTAATTTTCACCAACCGGAATCTACTTTACTTATGTTAACAGCTGCTTTCGGCGGTTACGAAGCCGTGATGAAAAATTACAAAAAAGCATTAAGAGAAAAATACAGATTCTTAAGTTATGGCGATGCCATGCTGATTTTATAATATGAAAGTTACAGCTATAATACCGTCCGGCGGTTCCGGTTCAAGATTTCTTTCCTCAATACCTAAACAATATATTAAAGTATTGGGGAAAGAACTTATTGTTTATACACTCGAAATTTTTCAAAATTGTAGTCTTGTTGATAATATTGTTATTGCAGCACAAAAAAATTATTTTGATATCTTGAATAACATTAAACAAAATTATAACTTAAATAAAATTTCTAAAATAGTTGAAGGAGGCGATGAAAGACAATATTCCGTATATAACGCTTTTAATAGTTTAACCTTGCATGATGATGATTTGGTAATTGTACACGATGCCGCCAGACCATTGATTTCAGATAAACTTCTTTGCAATGCTATTGTTTTTGCAAAATCTTTAGGGAGTGTTGTTGTTGCACTTAAAGCTAAAGATACATTGTTAAAAGGAATTAACGGTAAAGTTAAAAGCTATATTGATAGAAAGAATATTTATTACGCTCAAACTCCGCAAATTTTTAAATATAAAATTTTAAAAAAGGCTTTTGAAAACGCTAACAAAACGAAATTTTTAGCTACAGACGAATCTATGTTGGTTAAAAATATCAATGTTGACGTAAATATTTTTGAAGGGGAAACAACTAATTTTAAAATAACAACAACTGCAGATTTGGAACTATTTAAAAAAATAATTCGAAAAAAAATATCTGAAAATTAAAATATCTGCCATCTTTTTTATAATTATTGAATTATAATTTCTATATACCGTACTAAATTAATAATCGAAAAAAAATATATAATTAAAACCTTAATTTTTTATTGGAACAAACAAAAGCAAATATTTGTAAATAAACTTATTTTACTATTTTTTATAAAATTTTTAAGCAAAATTAAGGTGGAACATTTCGATAATAATATTGTGTTAATTAAAAATATTTTTTTTCATTTATATAAAATATAATTAAACCCAAAAGCCGACAAATTATTTTATTGAAAATAAAGATTTAATTAGATAACTTGTAAGAAAATTTGGAGATTTTATGCCAAACCTTATAATAATAGCTGCACTTTCATATTTAGTTGGCTCAATCCCTACAAGTATAATATTAACGAAAATAATAAAAGGAGTTGACGTAAGAAATTATGGAAGTGGAAATGCCGGGGCAACAAATGCTTCTCGCGTGTTAGGGAAAAAATACGGTTTACTTGTCGTTATTTTAGATGCGTTAAAAGGTGTTATTGCCGTTATTATAATTGCACGTTTATATTTTGGTAATTTCCCTTTTCCGAACGATACTCCGTTTGACGATTTTACTTTGGTACAATTTATTGCGGGAATTTCTGCAGTTATAGGACATATTTGGACAGTATTTGCCGGTTTTAAAGGTGGTAAAGGAATTGCAACGGGTTTAGGAGTACTAATTTCCATTGTTACCGTAGATATGCTTGTTGCCGTTGGTATTTTTATTTTAGTTGCATCCCTTTCAAGATATATTTCTCTTGCTTCTATTTCCGCCGCTATTTCCGTTCCAATTATTATGATTATTAGAGAAAATTTATTTGGCATTGATATTCCCAGTTATCATACAATGTTACCATTTGTATTTACTTTGGCATTTTTAGTTATATATAAACACAAAGCGAATATACGTCGTCTTTGGTATGGAAATGAACGAAAAATATCTCTTTCAAAAATAAAGAAGTAACCGATGAGAATTTCTGTTCTTGGTGCCGGAAGTTGGGGAACCGCCCTTGCTATTATTCTTCAGTTTAACGGACACAATGTTACTTTATGGGAACATAAATTATTATATGCCAGAACTCTAAAAAAAACACGCTTAAATAAAATTTACCTTCCCGAAGTTAAAATTCCCAATGAAATAAATGTTACTCATTCCTTAAAAGATGCTTGTACAAATCAGCACATGATAATTTTAGCTATTCCTTCTAAGTTTATTAGAAACGTTTTGGAAGAAATGAAAAAATTTAATCTTAAGGATTCAACATTGATTAGTGTTGCCAAGGGAATTGAAGAAGAAACTCTTTTTACCGTTTCACAAATTATTCGGGATGTTCTGCCGGATATTTCACCAAATAATGTTGGTGTTCTTTCCGGACCAAGTCACGCAGAGGAAGTAGCAAAAAAAATCCCCACTGCGGTTGTCTCCGCTTCCTCCGATGAAGAAACGGCAAAGCAAATTCAAGCCGCTTTTATGACTTCTTATTTCAGAGTTTATTATTCTACGGATATTCTTGGTGTTGAACTTGGCGGTGCTCTTAAAAATGTAATTGCAATTGGTGCAGGTATTAGCGACGGGGCAAAATTTGGTGATAATACAAAAGCCGCTATTATGACAAGAGGAATTGCAGAAATTTCCAGATTGGGAATTGCTATGGGAGCCAGACCGGAAACTTTTTCCGGACTTTCAGGTGTTGGAGATTTAATTGTTACTTGTATGAGCCGCCACAGTAGAAACAGATACGTAGGTGAACAAATTGGTTCCGGCAAAAAACTAAAAGCCATATTAAAATCTATGCAAATGGTTGCCGAAGGTGTTACAACCTCAAAATCCGCACATCAACTTGCAAGAAAATATAATATACTTACACCTATTATTGATGCGGTTTATAATTCCCTGTTTTTCGATAAAGACCCGATTAAAGAAACTTACGAACTAATGTCCCGCGATATGAAATCGGAACACTAAAAGAACAATGATAGTGTGTTTGGTTGATTTAATAGAATAAATGGTTGATTGAATAAACTTTTACAATTTTCCGATTCTACTTTTAAAATTTTCTAAAAAATTAAATTCAAATTTTTAATCTTTGTTTACTGTTTTTTCTTTTCTGTGTAATTTCTGCATAACATTTTTACATTTTACATAAACAAAAGGTTTTAAAATTATAATAAATTGAAACAACATTATTTTTTATTTGTAAATAATCTTATTGATCGAATTTTTATAAATGGTTTTCTTTTCTTCCAATCAGTCAATATATTTTTAACAACTTTGCTTATATTTAATTTGTGTAAGTTTAATAATAATTAACCGTATGCATTCTTCAAATATAACAGATTCCATTCAATATTTACCCGGTGTTGGACCCAAACGTGCGGCATCCTTTGCAAAGGTAGGAATAAAAAACATCGAAGATTTACTTTATTTTTTCCCTTCCAAATATTTAGACCGCACAAAAATACTTACGGTATCGAAAGTAACACAACTTATAGTTAACGGTTACGACGGTGAAGTTACAATTATCGGAGAAGTAATTGAAAAAGAAGTTATTCAACATACAAAACGGCCAATATTTAAAGTCCGTTTCAAAGATTCCAGCGGATTTTTCGAATGCGTTTGGTTCAGCGGAATAAAATATTTTAAAACACTTTTTAATGAAAACGAACATTATGCAATTTCTGCAAAACCAGTTTTAACACGATACGGACATTTACAATTTACACATCCCGATTTTGATAAATTTACCGACGAAGAATCGAATGACTTTATAAACACAGGTAAAATAATTCCTTTCTATTCAATTCCTAAAGAATTACGTACAAAAAATATTGGCGATATAGGTTTAAGAAAAATTATATTTGCCGCAGTAGAAAAATATTCCTACTTAATTGAAGAAACACTGCCTTCCGAACTTATAAAAAAACATTTCCTATTAAATTGTAAAACCGCAATTAAAAACATTCACTTTCCCGAAACACCGGAATTACTTAATAAAGCAAAAGAACGATATAAATACGAAGAGCTTTTTTATATTGAATTACTTGTCGCATTACGTAAATATAATTTTCAAAAAAAAACAAATGGAATACAATTTAAAATACATTCGGAAATAATAAAAAAATTTCTTAATTCCCTTCCGTTCAAACTTACAAAAGATCAGTTAAAAGTTTTAAGTGAAATAAAAAAAGACATGCTTAGCAAAAAACCTATGAACCGTTTGCTTCAAGGAGACGTTGGTAGCGGAAAAACAATTGTTGCTTTAATAAGTATGCTTATTGCAATTAGCAATGGTTACCAAACCGTATTTATGGCACCTACGGAAATACTTGCTGATCAACATTTTCAAACAATAAAAAACCTTTTGAAAAATTTTAATTTCGACATTCAACTTTTAATTGGAGGAATAAAAAAATCCGATAAAGAAAAAATAGTTGATAAAATAAAAAACAATGAAACAAAAATTATAATAGGCACACATGCATTAATTGAAGAAAACGTCGGGTTTTCAAATCTTGGTTTGGTAATAATAGACGAACAACATCGTTTTGGTGTTGCACATCGCGGAAAGTTAATTAAAAAAGGTGTTTCACCCGATGTTTTAATTATGACCGCCACACCAATACCGCGTACATTAACAATGACGGTTTACGGAGATTTGGATTTATCTATAATAAAAGAAATGCCAAGCAACAGAATACCGGTTAAAACCGCTCTTCGGGGCGAAAGTAAACTTCCGGAAATTTATAAATTTATAGTTGATAAAAACAAAGAAGGATACCAAAGTTTTATTGTCTATCCACTTGTTGAAGAATCGGAAAAAATGAATTTAAAAGCCGCAGAAATTTATTATGAAAAACTTAAACAAACAGAACTAAAAAAACTTAAGGTCGGCTTGCTTCACGGAAGAATGAATTGGCGAGAAAAAGATGAAACAATGAAGCGCTTTAACAATAAAGAATTTGATGTTCTAATTTCCACTACGGTAATTGAAGTTGGAATTGATATACCGGAAGCAAACATTATTGTTATTAACGATGCCGAAAGGTTCGGACTTTCACAACTTCATCAATTGCGAGGAAGAGTTGGGCGAGGAACCAAACAGGCTTATTGTATTCTGGTTACCAAAAACGAACTTGCTAAAAAAACACAAAACTTTAATTTTAATTTCAATTACCTCTCGCGTGCTCAATTGGATTTTCACAAATCCAAAATAAGATTGAATGCAATGGTTAAATATAACAACGGTTTCGATTTGGCGGAAGTGGATTTGAAACTTAGAGGACCCGGTGATATTTTCGGAAAAATGCAAAGCGGTTTCCCGCAACTAAAATTTGCCGATTTAACAACAGACCAAGAATTACTAATAAAAGCAAAAGAAGATGCCTTCGTTATTATTAAAAACGACATTTCACTTAGTAAACCGAGTAATAAATCGATAAGGAAAAAACTAAATAATTTTTATAAAGATAATTTGAATTATGCTACAATCGGTTAATTATTAATTTTGCGTATCATAACCTGTTAAAATAAATTTTGCTTTTGTTTTCTATTTTGTATGTTTTAAAATGTAAGTTAATAAAAATGAAATTTATTTTTTTAATGTAAACAAAAATTCCACTCCACCTCCGGTAACATTTCTTGCACTTATTTCTCCGCCGTGAAGTATAATTGCATTTTTCACAATTGCCAATCCCAAGCCTGTTCCGCCGGTTCT
>JALSTL010000189.1 GCA_026983755.1 Melioribacteraceae bacterium
AATATTACTCTTTAATCGAATTTTTTTTATTATCTTTATTAATAATTTAATTCCAAACTAAAATTTAAATTAGGACTTCAACAGATCTATGGAGTTATACGTAATAATAATGGCCGGTGGTGTAGGTTCTAGGTTTTGGCCAAGAAGCAAACAAGAAAAACCGAAGCAACTGATTAGAATTTTCGGTAAGAATACAATGATACAAGATACTGTTAATAGAGTTGAAGGACTTGTTTCAGCAGAAAATATTTATATTATAACTAATAGAATACAAAAAGAACAAATAATAAAACAGTTACCGCAAATAAAAAAACAAAATATAATAGCCGAACCTTTCGGAAAAAACACAGCCGCTTGTATTGGGTTGGCATCCATCCTAATTCACAACAGAAATAAAAATGCCGTAACAATTATTTTGCCTGCAGATCATTTAATACATAATAAAAGAGAATTTCATAGTGTATTGAAACGAGCCGCAAAATTTGCATATAAAAGCGAAGGACTTGTAACAATAGGAATTCATCCTACCAGACCGGAAACCGGTTACGGGTATATTCAAATTAGCGATGAAGAAGTGGAAAAGGGAATTTATAAAGTACATACGTTTGCAGAAAAACCGAATTTACTTACGGCAAAAAGATTTTTAAAATCGGGTGATTTCGTTTGGAACTCCGGTATATTTATTTGGAAAACCGAAACAATTTTAAATGAAATAAAAATATATTTGCCCGAACTATACGAAGGTTTATTGAATATTGAAAAAGCAATAGGCGGAAAAAACTTCGAAAGGGTTTTAACAAAAGTTTACGGTCAATTGGTTAGTATTTCAATTGATTACGGAATAATGGAAAAATCCAAAAAGGTGTTTTTAACAAAAGGAAATTTTACATGGAGCGATGTTGGAAGTTGGGAAGAAGTTTATCAACTTTCAAAAAAAGACAAATATGGCAATGCAAATATCGGAGATGTATATGCGGAAAATACTTCCGGCAGTTACATATTTTCGCCTAAAAAATTTACCGCTGTAATTGGAATTGAAAATATAATTGTAATTGACACGAAAGATGCTCTTTTAATATGTAACAGAGATAATGCTCAAAACGTAAAGCATATTGTTGAATACTTAAAAATGGAAAATAGAAACGAGTTAATTTAATTATGAAAAATTTCAGAAAATTAATTACTGAAAAAGATATTCAAGATTTAATATTTCAAGGTAAAAGAAAATTAGAAATTTCCGGTAATGAAATTATTACGCCCGCAGCATACGATAAGTTAAATGAGAATTTAATTAAAATTGTTAAAACCACACAATCTTCAAACCAAAGTTATTCAAACGAACTTAACGGTATTTTTAGTAAATATAAAAGAATTGCAATCGGTTCCGACCATACCGGTTTTGCAATAAAAAATATTATCAAAAAATATCTTGAAGAAAAAGGTTACGAAATTAACGACGTTGGTACTTTTGATGAACAATCTTGCGACTATCCGGATTTTGCAATTAAAGTTGCCTATGCAATAAAGCAAAATAAATGTGATTTCGGAATTTTATTC
>JALSTL010000190.1 GCA_026983755.1 Melioribacteraceae bacterium
AGAAGGCGTAACGGTACCGGACCACCCGTAAGAAACATTAAGCGAATAATTACCTCCGGCATCTGAAATAGTTGTTTTATTAGTTCCGTCACTCCAAGCAAGAATAGCACTTGCAACACCGGTATTACCGGAAATAGCATTGGAATCTAAAGTAGCCGTATAATTTTGATTGGTTTGATCGGAAGTTAAATTCGTATAATTTCTGTTAGCGGGATTAAAAGAATAACCGGTTTTAGAAGGCGTAACGGTACCTGACCAAAAAGTAGATACGGAAATAGAATAATTTCCCGATGCGTCAGAAATAGTTGTTTTTTCCGTTCCGTCTTTCCACTTTAACGTAACGTTGCCTTTATCGGTATTACCGGAAATGGTTATTTGTGCATATAAAGAACCTAATGTTCCGAAAAAAAATAAAAATAGTATTAAAAATTTTTTTATTGCCATTACTTATAAAAATCTATTGCTTTTTAAAAAATTTGCATTTAAATGTTAACATTAAAAATATAAAATATTTAAACTAATTTTGAAATAAGGATTTTTAAAACAACAAAATTATATTTAATTTAATTTTACATTTTTGAATTACCGAAAAATTAATTCAATATTGTAATTATAATAATAATAATATAATGTATATGATAAATTAGTAATTAAAATCACAAAATCAAGCCAATTTTTCTTTATATTATAATGATTATTTTGAAAATTAACCAACTTTGAATAAATATGGAGATATATGAAAAAAATAATTTCAGTTGTAGGAGCCAGACCAAATTTTATGAAAATCGCTCCGATTCATAGAGCCTTTAAGAAATATTCCGATTCTGTTCAACATTTAATTTGTCATACAGGTCAACATTACGATGAGAAAATGTCAAAAGTGTTTTTTGAGGATTTAGGTTTACCGAAACCCGATTTTTATCTTGGTGTTGGTAGTGGAAGTCATGCAGAACAAACTGCAAATGTTATGATAAAATTCGAAAAAGTATTATTAGATGAAAAGCCCGATATGATTCTTGTTGTAGGTGATGTTAATTCAACAATTGCATGTAGCTTAACCGCAGCAAAATTACATATTAAAGTTGTGCATGTGGAAGCAGGTTTAAGAAGTGGCGATAGAAAAATGCCTGAAGAAATTAACAGAGTTTTAACCGATTCGATTTCGGATTATTTATTTGTAACGGAAAAAAGCGGAATCGAAAATCTTAAACATGAAGGTGTGTCTGATGATAAGGTTTTCTTTACCGGAAATGTAATGATTGACAGTTTGGTTTATTTCAAACCCAAAGCGGAAAAATCCGACATACATAGCAAATTCAATTTGGAAAAAGGGAAATATGTTTTAGTAACCTTACACAGACCAAGCAATGTTGATAGTAAAGAGCAATTGATTAAATTAATAAAATTGCTAAATACTATGGCGGAAAAAAGAAAAGTTCTTTTCCCAATACATCCCAGAACAAAAAATAATTTGGGAAATTTCGGTCTTTTAGAGACTATGAATAAAAATCTTATTCTTACCGAACCTATTGGATAT
>JALSTL010000191.1 GCA_026983755.1 Melioribacteraceae bacterium
GTTAAAAGAAATAAAAGAACTGTTGTTCTTAAAGGTGGATAACGATAAAAATTGTAACGATGTTCGAAGAATAGCGGAAAAGAAAATTTCCGAAATTGATTTAAAAATTATGGAAATGAAAAAGATTAAAAAAGCGTTAGTAAAACTTTCTCAAAAATGTAAAAGTACGTCCGGTGAGGAATGTCCGATTTTAAATGAAATTGAAAACCTTTGAATCTACAAAAAATAATTTTCCGTTCGGATTTGCTAAAATATTCAACCCGAATTATGCAATAGAAAAACAGAATAGCTCTAAACTATTGTAATCAAAGCAATTATTTTAATGCAAGCATTAGGAAAGGTTAAATTAAAAAGTCTCTTTAACCTATTTTATATTAGAATTTTATAAACAATTTCTAAATTCTAATGTATAATTTGGGTACAAATAACAAATTGGTTTATTACTTATATTGAAATTGCACTCATTGTTTTTAACCGTATTACCAAAAAAAAATTAATTTCAAAATCAAATTTCAACTTTTGAAAAAGATTTACAGTATATTTTATATAATGATTCTATTATCTTCGTAACTAAAAATTTTTTACTTGGCTTTTTAACAAAATTTCTGTTAATATTATTCAAAATTTAATTAAGCGGTTAGTTGTTAATTCACTTTAACATTTGTATGTTTTAACTTAAAATAAAACTACTTCTAAGTCGATAATCAAAGATATATAAACTCTATGGAACCATTGGGAATAACTGAATCGTTTTCTAATAAAATCGGGAAAAGTTTTGCAGTATTAAAGCAAAAAAAAAATACTATCTTAAAAGCAATTATTACGGGTTTACTTTTGGGATTAGCGGTTTATTTTTTGCAACCAAAACTTTTTAAAGCTGTTTCCGTAATAATTTTCAAGTATGATAGTTTTAACAATCCGTCGTTAGCATTAAACGGTTCGCTGGAAAATGAAATAAATTATATCTTATCAGACCAAACTATATCAACGGTAAAAAAATTTTTACACCTTAATTATGAAGTTAAAAATAACATTGAAGCCGTTGAAGATTTAACCACATCATCAATACTCATCAAAGTTACGGCCAATAATTCCAAAGATTGTGCCTCTATCGCAAACGGATTGGTAGAAATTTTTTTAAGTAAAGCAATTATTAATAATAGAGGTTCATATCTAACACTAATTAAGGAAATTGAAAAAAGGGAAAAGGAAAATACGGAGGATATTTTAAGGAACACGAAAAACTTCCAAGAATTTATTTCCAATGCAAGTATAAAAAACCTTAATCCGAAAGAGACGGTTACTGTTAATCATATTTCCGACTTGGAATCGGATTTGGAAATTATAGAATATGATAATAAACTAAATAGAATTATATATGATAACTTAATCGGTTATTTAGGTAAAAATTATCCTGAAATTCATTTCAAGTCATCTATAATTAACAATAACAAAAAAATTGAAGACATAGAGAACACGTATAAAAGAGCATTAACCGAAAAGTATATCTACAATTCGATAAAAAAAATAAAAAGTATTCATCCCAATTTTAATTGGAAAAAAAGTTATTATAAAATTAACACGGATTCGCTCGGTTCATTGCTTAAAACTTATGTTACGCAGTATATGGAAACAAAATCCGATAGCAAAAGTTTTAAATTCAATATGCTAAAAAATTTAATTTGGAAAATTGAAGAAACCAAAGCTAAGCTTGACGCAATTGATTTGTCTAAATCTATGCTGTATGATATAATAACAAGTATGGAAGATAAGTTTAATTCCATTCCGGTTAGATATTTGGAAATTGCTCAATTGGAACGAAGGAAAAAATTTAATCTTAAACTTGATAGGAAACTAAAAATAAAAAGCAACGAACTGAAGAAAAAAGCAGTAAAATATTTTGCAGAGATAGATTCTATAACCCAAGCCGAACCACCGCAATCTTTTTATTCCCCTAATCTTTTTAATAATTTGTTTGTCGGCGGTTTGCTCGGATTATTGTTCGGCATTGGCTTTGCTCTTTTTACTAAAAAATCCGAATTGGAATTTATTACTTCCGTTGATGATTTTGAAGATAGTCAATTACAAATTATTTCTCAAATTCCAACATTTCCGCACGGTCAACCTATATTGATAAATTTTAAAAAATTAGAAAACGAAAACTTAAAAAATGCATTTGAAAGTATTGAAGCATACTTAAAATACGGCAATTTGGATAAAGTATTAAAAACCGTTTTAATTACCAGTTTTAACGATAACGAAGGAAAGAGTATTATTGCATCAAACTTGGCAATTTTACTTGCCAACAACGGCGCCAAAGTTCTTTTGGTTGATTTAAATTTTATAAATCCAAAACTAAGTAAACTTTTTGAAGTTAACCCTTTTCCGTTTTTAGCTCATTTTTTACTGAGAAAAAAAGAAGTGGATGATATTATTAAAAAATCAAAAATTGAAAATCTTAATATTATAACGGAAACGGAAGTAACTAAACATTTGTCGTCTATTGTAAACTCTCATCGTTTGAAAGATTTTATAAAAATAGTAAGTAATAAATACGATTTTGTTATTTTAGATACCGCTTCATTAACTGCCTTAAATGAGATTATAACAATTTCACAAATTGTGGATCAAACCATTATTGTAGCACGCTCCAACCAAACTCAACAATCCGATGTATCGGAAATAACATCTTTATTTGAACAAAACAATATAAACAATTATAGTATTGTGCTTAATGATGTGGAATAATAATCATTATTTTATTTGAATAATCATTAAATAAAATTATATTCGTATTATACTTATATTTTTATCGGTAATTTTTTCGTTAAAAATGTTAAGGACTATCAAAAAATAAATTACAATTGAAATGACCTTTCTTTTAGTATTTTTTACAAGCTTGGTAATAACTCTTTTTTTAACGCCTTTCTTTATTTCATTCCTAAAAAAAACTAAAATTGTAGATTTCCCCGGTGGAAGAAAAATGCATAAAAATGTTATTCCTCGTATGGGTGGTCTCATAATTTTCTTAGTTGTTTTAACAATGATAAATGCTTTTGTTGAAGATTTTAATTCCGTAAAATTAATTGTAATTTCTGCAACCATATTGGTATTTGTAGGTATAATTGACGATGTTCTAAATCTTAACAGATTTATAAAATTTATAATTCAAAATATTTCCGCAATCATTTTGGTTTATTATATGGAACCGTTATACAAATCGGTTTCCATTTTCGGAATTACTTTACAAAATCCTTATGATTATTTGTTCATACTTTTAATAATAATAGGAACAATTAATTCAATTAACTTTTTAGACGGTTTAGACGGTTTGGCAAGTGGCTTTTCTCTGCTTATTTTTATTGTTTTATTGGCTTTGGCAATTAGAAAAAACGATACGTTTTTAATATTATTAAATGTTAGTTTATTAGGTAGTATTTTGGGTTTCTTAAAATTTAATGCCTTTCCGGCCAGTGTTTTTCTTGGAGATACCGGTTCTTTGGTACTTGGATTTTTTCTGATTTTTATTTCTTTACTTACTTCAATTAACTACCATAATTCCAATTTGGATTTAACTTTTCCGCTTATATTATTAGGAGTTCCACTGCTTGATACGGCAAAAGTTTTTTTATTACGACTTTGGTTGCGTAAAGATCCATTTTCGCCCGATACTAAACATCAACATCATATTTTACAAAAAAGTTTGAACAATGCAGAGTTTACCGTTTTTATCATTCAATTGTTTTCAATATTATTTATTCTGCTTGCGTTATTCTATTTAAAAGATTACAGAGTGGAAACAACGTTGCTTTTCTTTGTTGCCGGAGCAATATTGATTGGCATTCAACCTATTTTGCTTAAATATAAACTTGCAAATATATTTAATAATTTTCTTAAAAATTTTCGTAAAACCAATCCGAACAATGTATTTGTTTTTATTAAATCATTATCAATAGCTTCGTTAATAATAATGATTATTATTGCCGCAATTTCTTTTTCGAGCAAAACTTCTCTTAACACTCAAGAACTGATTTTTCTAATAACGGCCATCTTTATTTTATTTCTTGTTTCGTATTTTCAAAAGGATAAAAATGAAACCATTAATGATTTGGATGTTTTTATAAATTTTACAGTCTTTTTTATTATTTCCAAATTAAGTTTGCCGGCTTTTAATTTTCCATACGGAGATTATAATTTAATTCAAATAATACATAATACCGGATTTTATATTTTGGCTTTATTAATATCAATAATGATTATTTTAAGGTGGAAAGCTTTTTCCGGAAAAAAAATGCTTTTTACCGGAATAGATTTTACGATAATTGTTTTTATTTTACTAACTTTTTTAGTAAATAAAATTTTGGAATTTGATTATAACTATTATTTAAGTGTCAGTTTTTTGGAAGCTTTTATTTTTTATATATGGTATAAAATAACAATTGATTTTAAGAAAAAGTTTACCGGTATTATTACCGTTACTTCTTTTTTACTTCCTTTGGCTTTTTTATTGTATCTTTTAGTTCTAAATATTTAATATTAAAGAAATAAAGTTGTCATCATTATAGATAGAGCGGCAAAATACAATAATCCCAAATTATATTTTATTTTATTTATTCTTTCCGCTTCTTCGTTATAATCTAAAACTTTTACTTCCGACAGAGATTCGGATAATTCCGAAATGTTTGATATTGAATGCATTTTATACTCCCGTTTTTTTTATTTACAACTCCACTATCGGCAAGTTTAATAACAAGTTTAGTGTAAAACGGGCATTATTTTGGTTAAATGTGTCGTATAGTGACAAATAGCATTAAACATTTGAGAAAATTTCTCATTGTGAAACAGATAAAAACAAAAAAATAATTTTTGAAGAATAAATGGTTAGATATGAATTTCAACCTGTTGGCTGGGTTTTTAAGATATTATTACATATTAGAGTTTTATAAACAATTTCCAAATTCCAAAGCATAATTTGGGTTAAACCATTCTGGTTATCGGTTTTATATTCTTAAAAAATTCGTTATTAGCTTTTGCTATTTCTTTCTAATTTTCAATATGAATTACGTATAATCATGTTCAGATAATTTTGCTTCGGCTTTTTTCAAATAAGTTTTTATTTTAGAATAAAAAAATTTAATAAGTTTTTTTAATTTCCGCTTTGGGAAAATAATGCAATAAAATTTCATCAAATTTATAACCCAACTCTCCCATAACTGCCGCACCGATTTGGCATAAACCAACACCGTGGCCCCAACCCGAGCCAATCAAAACAAATTTTTGCGGAATTCTATTTTTAATATCGTATTTTTCAATAAAAAATGCAGAACTGTAAAGATGTGATTCTGAAAGAATTTTTCTGATCTCCAATTCTTTTCCTATTATTAAAGTTTTATTGGAACCGATAATTTTTAATTTTATTAATCTTCCCGAAAAACCTCTTTGAACAGGAACAAGATCTATAATGTTGCCAAAATCGATACCGGATTTTTTTCTGATTAAATCCGCTAATTCTTCTTGTGTATATTCAATTTTCCATCGGTAAAAATCTTTTGTTTTTCTATCATAATTATTTAATACTTGCTCTAAAATTTTTTCATCGGTAGTGTTGCAAAAAGCCGGTGGAGAGTTTTTAATCCATTTTACCGCCGAAGATTCATTTGTTAGGTCCGTTTCAAACTCATCCGGTTCAAATTTATAATCTACAATAGATTTAAGATAAGGATGTTCAACATTTTCCCAAACATTTTCAAAAGATTCTGTAATACCACCGCACGATTTTGAAAATCTGGTATCACAAATTTGTTCGTTGTACATAAGTACTATTCCGGTTGTTTCCTTAACGGCTTGTTCTGCATTGTGCGCATGTACTTTTGTAATTCCTTGGTATCTTTGGCAATGGTCATCGGCACATACATCGTAAAGAACATGATCTTCGCGGTCATACCAACGAATAATTTCTTTTTCGGTTATTATTTCCGAAATATATTTTTGCTTACTTACTTCTTTTCGTTTTGCAATTTGTGCAAGTAACCAACTGCGCGAAATTATTGCATGTGCTTTTAATAATTCCAGCGAACTGGTTGCACTCATTTCGGAAGATATTACACTAACCAAATATTGTTCTACCGGTACAATGTTAATTACGGTAAGTTTATTATTTTCTATAATTATTTTTAGTTTTCCTACAAACCTTTGGTTTTGTTTTTGTTCCCAATGAAATTGTAATCCTATTGTTACGTTTTTTAGTAAAAAAGAATCGGATGCGGGTTCAGTGGGACTTAAAATAATTTTTTTTTGCGGTTCCGATTTCTTCTCGTCGGATATTAAATAAATAAAATCATTTTTTAATTCCGCTTTACATTTGCCGTTAAATAATTGTCCGCTAGAGGCACTGATAAAATTTCCGTACAAATCAAATTCAATTTTTTTTGCCGATAAAATTGCTACGGTTACATTAGGTTTATTCATATTTGCCAACATTTTTTAAATTAACATGAAAAATACTTATTACAAACAGACTAATCAACAGAGAAAATATTAATAAAATAATTTCGCTAAATTTAATTAAATGATTAAAAAATGTTTGATAAATATTTTTAATATTGTAAATGATTTTTTACAATGTTTATAGCTTAATATTTAAAATAATTTTTTAACACAAAAAAAGAAATTTCGGAATTTTTTGAATAACTTTATTAATGACCTTGATTTTGGCTTTCATTTTCTTATTATTCAATAGTCGATTGTGAATTTTCCGGTAAAATTATTAAATGGATAAATCCAAATGAAAAAAATAGTAACATATATTTTTATTTTATTAGTTACACTAACAATTCAAACAAAAGCTCAAACCGAAGTGGCAAAATATGCCGGAGAATTTTTAGCTTTGGGTGTTGGCGGAAAATCTTTGGCAATGGGTAGTGCTGCTGTTGCAGTAACAAATGATGTAACTTCCGGATATTGGAACCCTGCGGGTTTGGCTTTTATGAATTATCCTCAAATTTCATTAATGCACGAAGAACATTTCGGAAATTTGGTAAATTATAATTACGGAGCAATTGCAATTCCTTACGGAAAAGATATGAGTTTTGGATTTAGTGTAATACGTTTGGGTATTGACGGAATACCCGATACAAGAGAAGCTTTAATAGATAGAAAAACCGGAAAACAAATTACCGATCCGCACAATGTAAACTGGGCATTGGATTACACTAAAATTACGGAATTTAGTAATACCGATTATGCTTTTTTCTTAACATTTGCGAAAAGACAATCCGAGCGATTATATTGGGGAGCAAACTTAAAATTAATTAGAAGAGATTTGGCGGAATTCGGTGCAACCGGTATTGGTTTTGACATCGGGGCAATTTACATGCCGTTGCAAAATCTTAAAGTTGGTGCTAACATAACGGATGTTACCACTACATTGCTTGCATGGAGTACCGGCAGAAATGAATTAATTTCACCTACGGTAAAATTAGGAGCCGCATATCAATTACTTATACTTGGCGGCAAATTAACTCCGGCAATAGATTTTGATTTCCGTTTTGAAAACAGAAGATCTTCGGCTTATTTTAATATTGGTCCAATTAGTTTGGATACACGTTTCGGATTTGAATATGCTTATAAAAATCTATTTGCCATTCGTGCCGGTTATAATGACGTAAAGCAATTTACAATTGGTGCCGGCATTAAACTTCCCAAATTAAATATAGATTATTCTTTTGCCAGATTTAGCGATTCGGAAACTAACCGTTTGCCCGATACTCATAGAATTTCTCTTACACTAACGTTGGAACAACCTAAATTTTTAAGAAAAAATAAATAGAAAGATCGTAATTCTCAAAAAATTTAAGAAAAATTAAATTTACTCTTTTAAAAAAATCTGCAATCATAATTTCCCGCTCAATTATCATCCTTTCCGAAATTCGTTTAATATTTTATTATATTTATAAGTTATAATTAAATTTAACAACAGAATAATTCGGGAAACTTATTTGTTTATCTGTTGTAAAAAACCAATCAATCATATAAAATAATCAAAGGGGTAATAATCTTGGAGATTACAGAATTAAATGCAAAAATTAGTAGAGAAAGCGAATTCATAGACGTTCTACTTGCTGAAATTGGGAAAGTAATAGTTGGACAAAAAGATATGGTAGAGCGTTTGGTAATAGGTTTACTTGGTAACGGTCATATTTTATTGGAAGGTGTTCCCGGTTTGGCAAAAACACTTGCCATTAATTCTTTGGCATCGGCCATGAAAGCCAAGTTTCAAAGAATTCAATTTACACCGGACCTTCTACCGGCAGATTTAATCGGGACAATGATTTATAATCAAAAAGAAGCTAACTTTTCAATAAAAAAAGGGCCTATATTTTCTAATTTTATTTTGGCAGACGAAATAAACCGTGCACCTGCCAAAGTGCAAAGTGCTCTTTTGGAAGCAATGCAAGAACGTCAAGTAACAATTGGACAAAATACATTTAAATTACCTGAACCTTTTTTGGTGATGGCTACACAAAACCCGATTGAGCAAGAAGGAACTTATCCTTTGCCCGAAGCCCAGGTTGACAGATTTATGTTAAAAGTAAAAATTACTTATCCTTCCAAAGAAGAAGAATTAAAAATATTGCATAGAAACGTTGGAAGAAAACCGCTTGAAGTTAGAGCCGTTGTTCAAATGGAAGATATCCTTAATGCAAGAAACTTAGTGCATGATATTTATGTTGACGAAAAAATTGAAAAATATATTCTTGATATTGTTTTTGCAACACGCGAACCGAAAAAATACGGACTAAACAATTTAGCGGAAATGATTAGCTACGGTGCATCTCCGAGAGCAACAATAAATTTATCTCTTGCTTCAAGAGCTTCGGCATTTATTAAAAGGCGGGGTTATGTTGTGCCCGAAGATGTTAGAAGTATTTGTATGGATGTATTGCGTCATAGAATTGCTGTAACTTACGAAGCCGAAGCCGAAGAAATTACATCCGAAAATATTATCCAAGAAATTTTAAATAAAGTTGAAGTACCTTAAAGTACTATGACAACAAAAGAACTGCTAAAACAAGTACGCCAAATTGAAATAAAAACCAGAGGCGTTGTAAACGAAGTCTTTTCCGGTGAATATCATTCGGTATTTAAAGGAAGAGGAATGGAATTTTCCGAAGTACGCGAATATCAAATTGGCGACGACATTCGAACAATTGATTGGAATGTAAGTGCACGTTTCGGACATCCTTACGTAAAAATATTTGAAGAGGAAAGGGAACTGACTTTAATGCTTCTGGTAGATTTAAGCGGTTCATTGGTTTTTGGCAGTATTGAAAAAACCAAACAACAAATTGCTGCCGAACTTACTGCAATTCTTGCATTCTCGGCAATGAAAAACAACGATAAAGTTGGGTTAATTTTATTTACGGATCAAATTGAAAAGTTTGTACCGCCGCGCAAAGGTAAAAGTCATGTACTTAGAATTATTAGAGAAATTTTATCTTTTGAACCAAGCGGAAACAAAACCAATATAAAAATTGCTTTGGAATACTTTAATCATTCGGTTAAAAAGAAAAGTATCGCATTTTTAATTTCGGATTTTATTGATATAGGATATGATAAAATTTTGAAAATTGTAGGGAAAAAACATGACCTTGTAAATATTCTTTTGGAAGACCCGAGAGAAACGGAATTCCCGAACGTAGGTTTAATAAAATTAAAAGATGCGGAAACAGGTAAAACAAGATTTGTAGATTCGGGAAACAAAAAAATACAAGAGCATTTCAAAAGCAAAATATTAAAAAGAAAAAATTATCAAAATAATTTATTTCTTAAAAGTCACGTTGATACCATAAAAATCAATACATCATCTTCTTATATAAAACCGTTGATTAACTTTTTCAAAAATCGCGAAAAACGATGGTAAAAATTTCAAATATTTTAGTTTATATAATTTTATTATATACAAATTTTATAGTTGCACAAAATATAAACGTATCTGCAAAAGTAGATACTACGGATTATCTTGTTGGCGATTATATACATTATTCCATCAAAGTAAAATACACAAGCGGAATTCGAATTATACCGCCAACACTTAAAGATAAATTAAAAAATTTGGAAATTGTCAAATCTTTGCCTTTAACTAAAGACAAAAATAAAAATTCAGATTTTGTACAATTTAACTATATCCTCTCCGGCTATGATTCTGCCGAAGTGATAATTCCTAAAATTCCAATTACATATTTTATAGGTTCAAACTCTGAACCCAAAACGGCTTTTTCTAATGAAGTGGTAGTTTACATTCACACCTTACCGGTTAATATAAATAAAGAAATTAAAGATGTAAAAAAACCGTTGGAAATAAAATTCGATTGGAAATTTTGGCTAATATTGAGTTTAATAATACTTGCAATAATTATACTTTTATACCTTTTATATAAGAAGTATAAAAAACCGAAAGAAGAAAGAAAAGTAAAAATTAAAACTCCTCCCGTTCCCGTCCATTTACTTGCACTAAAAGCCTTGGATGAATTAAAAAACAAAAAACTATGGCAACAAGGTAAAATAAAAGAATATCATTCCGAATTAACCGGAATTATTAGAAAATATTTTGAAGACCGCTATAACTATAACTCTCTGGAAAAAACTACCGAAGAAAATCTGGAAATATTAAATAAAATTATGGATAACCAAAAAGTTATAGATACAACAAGAAAATTTTTAACAAATGCCGATATGGTAAAATTTGCAAAATTCAAACCGATGCCAACAGTTAACGAAGAAATGATGCAACAAGCAATTGATATAGTGAAAAAAACAAAACAAGACGAAGAATTACAAAATATAAATTCGCAAAACGGAGTAAGAAATGTTTAATAATATTACTTTTGCGCATCCGTATATTTTGTATTTCTTATTTTTAATACCAATAATTTTACTATGGTATTACAAACAAAATAAAAAACGACATTCTTCGCTAACTTATTCCAGCCTTTCGGTATTTGACGAAGTAAAATCTACCGTAAAAGAAAAACTAAGACACTTACCTATATTTCTTCGTTCAATAGCATTGGGGATGTTCATAATAGCCTTGGCAAGACCTCAAACATTTTCTTCCGGCGAAAATGTTTATACCGAAGGAATTGATATTGCAATGCTTTTGGATATTTCCGGAAGTATGTTGGCAGAAGATTTCAAACCCAACAGATTGGAAGCCGCTAAAAAAGTAATTGACGAATTTATAGCCGGACGGAAAACCGATAAAATAGGATTGGTAATTTTTGCCAGTGAAAGTTTTACGCAATGTCCGTTAACAATAGATTATACTGTACTTAGAGGTTTACTTAAAGAAATTCACAGCGGAATGATTGAAGACGGTACTGCTATAGGTACGGCAATAGCAAATGGCGTTAACAGATTAAAAGACAGTAAAGCAAAAAGTAAAGTAATAATTTTATTAACAGACGGAGTTAATAACAGCGGCGAAATTGACCCAATTACAGCCGCACAAATTGCAAAAAAATTCGGTATCAGAATTTACACAATTGGTGTCGGAACCATGGGGGAAGCACCTTATCCTTTCCAAACTCCATTCGGGAAACGCTATCAAATGGTTAAAGTGGATATAGACGAAAAAACTTTGAATGAAGTAGCCAAAATTACGGGCGGAAATTATTACAGAGCCACAAATAATAAAAAATTGGAAGAGATATATAAAATTATTGATAAATTGGAAAAGACAAGAGTGGAAATAACTTCTTACAGAAAAGCCAAAGAATTGTTTTATATTTGGGTGGCAATTGGTCTTGCCTTAATATTATTGGAATTTATTTTAACAAGAACTTATTTGCAAAAATTACCTTAAGTTAACATGTTTAGATTTGCACATAACGAATTTCTTTATCTTTTATATGCAGTACCTTTTATAGTATTACTGATATGGTATTCCATACGCAATCAAAAAAAATTGCTGGAAAAATTTGCCAATCCGAAATTACATGATCTTTTATTTCCGCTTAAAAGCAGATTTAAAATAATTGTTAAAAACATATTGCTATTGCTGTCTATCATTTTAATAATAATTTCTTTGGCTAATCCCCAAATAGGTTCTAAAATTGAAGAAGTAAAACAAGTTGGTATAGACGTTTTTATTTTACTAGATGTTTCATTAAGTATGCAAGCCCAAGATATTAAACCAAGCAGATTGGAAAAAGCAAAACACGAAATAGCAAAACTTATTAACAAACTTCACGGAGATAGAATCGGATTAATAATTTTTTCCGGTAAAGCATATATTCAATTTCCTTTAACAACGGACTATTCTGCAGCTAACTTGTTTCTTTCTGCCGTTAGCGTAAAATCGGTACCTCAACCAGGTACGGCAATAGCTCCGGCAATTCAATTGGCGCTTAATTCTTTTAAAAAAGATGAAAAAACCCAAAAAGCAATTGTTATTATTACCGATGGCGAAAACCACGAAGGTGATTTGACAAATGTTGTTGAAAAAGCAAATAACTCCGGCGTAAAAATTTATGCAATAGGTTTGGGATCACCCCAAGGTGTGCCTATTCCGATTTACAATAAAGCAGGTAAACAAATCGGTTATAAAAAAGATAGAAACGGCAATACGGTATTAACAAAATTAGATGAAGAAACCTTACAAGAAATTACAAGCAAAGCAAACGGAAAATATTATAAAGGTTCAAATACCGAAGATGAATTGGGAATGGTTTATAACGATTTGGCTAAAATGCAAGGTTCGGAATACGGAGCAACCAAAATAACCGATTACGAAGACAGATATTATTATTTTCTTTTTCCGGCTGTAATAATACTTTTTATTGAATTATTTATTAACGATAGAAAATCAAAATGGTTTAAGAAATTTGAACAACATTAAAAAAAATAGAAACCGTAACAAAATAATTTTGTTTAATTTGATGATATTAAAAAAAAAGAATCTTTAACTTTAAAATATTTAATGAAAACCAATAACAAATTACATATTTACTTAGTATTATTGTTTCTTACATTTTTAAATTTACCTTTTTTTGCTCAATCGACAAGAAGTTTGGTAAACAACGGAGTTGAACGATATAAAAAAAATAAATTTAACGAAGCGGAAATATTTTTTAGAAAAGGCATAGAAAGCGATGTAAAAAACTACGAATCTCGGTTTAATTTGGGTGATGCTTTATATAAACAAGGTAAATACAACGAAGCAATTAAAGAATTTCAAAATACTTTGGCACTTGCAAAAACGGATTTGCAAAAATCGGAAATCTTTCATAACATAGGTAATTCTTTACTTAAAGCTAATAAAATAAAAGAAAGTATCGGTGCATATAGAGAAGCATTAAAATATAATCCTAAAGATTTGGAAACAAAATATAATTTGTCCTATGCCTTAAAATTAATGAAGAAACAAAAAAAGAAAAAAAACAATAAAAAGAATAATAAAAACAATAAGAATAAAAAGAATAATAAAAACGATAAAAAGAAAAACAAACAAAACAATAAGCAAAATAAAAAACAACAAGAACAGCAAAAGAAAGATAAAAAACAAAATCAAAAACAAAATCAAAACAAACAAAATCAGCAAAGAAAAAAACAACCGACTCGAAATAAAAATGAAATTTCTAAAAAAGAAGCACAAAGAATACTTGATGCTTTAAAAAATAATGAGGCGGAACTTCAAAAGAAGATGAGACAAAAGAAAACACGAAGAACAAACGTTGAAAAAGATTGGTGATTTTTAATGATTAAAAAAACAAAATATTTTTTAGTATTATTATTTTTTGTAAGCACATTTAACATACTTGCGCAAGAATTTTCTGCAAGTATCGATAAAGCCATTATACCACAAAATGAAAGATTCCAAATATATTTTACTTTTAAAGGAACCAATCTAAATAAACTTAAAGATTTCCAAGCACCTTCTTTTAACGGTTTGGAAATTTTAAGCGGCCCAAATCAATCCAAAAGTTTACAAATTATTAATGGACAAGTTTCCGGTTCGCTAACTTTCTCTTATATTGCAGTTGCAAGAAATATTGGGAAATATAAAATAGGCAGTGCTTCGGTAAAATTTAACGGTCAAACATTTAACACAAAACCTTTAACGTTTAATGTAATTAAAGGAAATTCAACCCATAAGAAAGTACGCGAAGATTTGGGAATTTCCGAAAAAGAGTTAAGTCAAAATTTATTTATCAGAGCTATTCCAAGCAAAACAACAGCCTTGCTCGGAGAACAAATTACAGTTGTTTATAAGCTATATACGCGTCTGAACATTACATCGCCGCAAATTACCAAACTTCCTTTTTTTAAAGGATTTTGGTCGGAAGAACTTGAAACGAATAACAATATCAATTTTGGTATAGAAATGTACAAGGGTGAAAGATACAGAAGTGCCGTTATAAAAAAAGTTGCTCTTTTCCCCACAAAAACCGGTGTTCTAACCGTTACACCTTTTGAATTAAATATTCCTGTTGTTGTAAGAACCAAAAGAAGATCCAGAGATATTTTCGATGAATTTTTTAACGATTCTTTTTTCGGCAGAACAAAAACCGTAGAACATCTTACGCGTTCCAATAAAATTAAAATTAAAGTTTTGCCTTTACCTTCGGAAAACGTTCCCGCAACTTTTACGGGAGCAGTTGGTAAATTTAAGTTAAATGTTAAATTAGATAAACAAAATGTTAACGTAAACGAATCGATTACGGTAAAAGTAAGAATATCAGGCACCGGAAATATAGCTTTGTTAAAGTTACCTGAATTAAAATTGCCGGCAGGTTTCGAAAAATACGAACCAAAAACAACACAAAATATATCAAAAAGAAATTATGTTTCCGGCAGAAAAAACATTGAATATCTCATTGTGCCCAGAGTTCCGGGTGTTAAAGAAATTCCACCTATCGAATTTACTTATTTCGATTTAAAGAAAAACAAATATATAACCTTATCCTCCGAAGCTTTTAAAGTTAATGTAAAAGCAGGTAAAAATGATTTCACATCCAATGTAAGCGGTTATTCCAAAGAAGATGTGAAATTATTAAATAAAGATATAAGATTTATAAAAACCTCTTCCTTTTCGTTTCAGCGTAAAGAAAAAATTACAAAAATAGGTGTTTTGTTTTGGTTGGCTTTGCTATTGCCTTTTATTGCGTTAATTACGCTTTATTTCGTACAGAAAAAACAGAACAAATTAGCAGGAAACATAAAACTAATTAAATTTCAAAAAGCGGAAAAAACAGCCAAACAACAACTTAAAAAAGCAAAGAAAGCTTTGGAAACCAATAATCTTGCTGATTATTACAACTATCTTTCACTTGCGCTTTTCGGATATTTGGAAGATAAACTCGGATTGCAAAAAGCTGATTTTACATTAAACAAAGCATTGGAAATTTTAAAAGAAAAAAATGCCGGAGAAGAACTTATAACCAACATTAAACAAATAGCAGATAAATGCGAATTTGCCAGATTTGCACCCGATGCCGTTGGAAACGATAGTGACGGTGCAATTTATAAAAATGTGGAAAAAGTAATTGAAAATATCGGCTCAATTGTATCAAAAAAAATATAGTGTTAATTATATGAAAAAAATTATTTTGATTTTAATAAGCATATTTATTTTTTATAACGGAATAAATGCTCAAAATATCGAAACTTTGGTAAAAAAGGGTAATACCGCTTATCAAAATAATAAATATTCCGAAGCAATAGAAAATTATCAAAAAATAATTAAACAAGGCTACATTAGCAGCGAATTATTTTACAATCTTGGGAATGCTTATTTTAAAAATAATAATTTGGGTAAAGCAATTTTGTATTACGAAAAATCATTAAAACTTTCGCCGTTGGATGAAGATGCGGCATACAATTTGAAAATTGCCAAAGCACGTACTGTTGATAAAATAAAAGAAGTACCTCAAATATTTATTGTCCGTTGGTGGAATATATTGCTTACGTCATTTAGTATATCCGGATGGAAAATTATCGTATTGATATTTTATTTTTTGCTGTTAATCAGTATAGGAATATTCTTATTTATTAAAAATGCAAATATTCAACGTATAACTTTTGTTTTCGGACTTTTTAATTTAATCGTATTTATAATCTCTGTTATAATTTTTATTTCCGCATATACAAGAACAACAACAACAAGCTACGGAATTTTACAAAAATCTGCCGTTACGGCTAAAATTTCGCCCGATACACAAAGCAACGATGCGTTTGTAATTCACGAAGGAACAAAGTTTTTGCTTGAAGATAAGGTAAATAATTGGGTAAAAATAAAATTGGCCGATGGTAAAATAGGTTGGTTGCCCGAAAATACTTTTCTAACTATCTAATATTTTTTTCGATTAAAGAAAAAACCTTTCCAAAAGTTTTGAAAAGGTTTTAATTGTACGTTGATTTATGGAGTTTTGACTATGAAACTTTTTCCAAATCTTTTACTAACCAATTACGCGATTTCATATAATATTTTTTTATTATAGCTTCGTCAAATTCCAATGCCCAAATAACATCGGGATTAACTTGACTTATAATTTCCTCGTCGCTACTATTAAATTTTACTCTGTGATAATAAATTTCTCCATCAGAAGTTTTATACAGATTGTGATTCAATTTGTTGCTGCCTCTGTTGTCAATTGTCCAATCAAAACTTCTTGCTTCTAATGCCATTTTGTGTAACTCCTTAAGATTTCTCATGTAAAATTTACATCTATTGTCCAACTTTAATGCCAAATTCAATTTGTCTGGATTTTTAACCAAAAACCCAATTTTGAAATTTTTACTGTCTTATTTTAATGGCTAATTTTGGACAATTGTACCAAAACAATACAATTTCAATTCGGCTGACTTATATTATTTTGGTTGTTGAAATCTCAGAAAGCAAAATTAAATTGCTATCAAAACAATGAAATTTAATAAGTTTAGCTATTTGTGAAGGTATAGCTTGGCGGTTAAAAGTTCATTTACAATATATTTTAACAGCTGAAAACTCAAATGAAAATTATTAACCGCAAGTATAAAATTTGCTAATCAAATGTAAAATTTGCAAATTATAACTTTCAGAGATTTCGAGGTTTATTATCGGAATTTATTTTTAATTTTGTAGTTAAAATTTTTAAGACTGTAAAAAAATGTAATTGAAAATATGCTTATTTTTATAGTGTAAAAAATATTCGAAAGTAATATGAAACTATTCCGAAAAGTTATTTTTGTTTTTTTGTTGTTTTCAACTCTAAAAGCACAAAAAAATAATTATTTTCCTACTCAAGATGATAGTACTTGGTTTGTGTTAAATAGTAAAGATGTTTATTTGGGTAGCTATCACACAAAACATTATAAAATTTTCGGCAAATATATTACCGGTTATAATCTTTTTATATTAAAAGCTATAGATTTCGTCCAATCGAAAGCTATGGACGGAGGAGGATATTTTACCGGAATAAAAGCCAAACCGGCAGAATCTCCAATCGGTTATAATCTTAGTTTGTTTAAAAAACAATTACTTAAAGCTCCAAGAAAAACAAGTTATTGCAGCGGTTCTTCTTATGCGGCTTTTATTGAAGCGATGAACTTTTTGTATGAAAAAAATCATCCGAATTTATCGGAAGAAAGATTTGAAGCTTTAAGAATGCAAGAACCCGATGGAAGCCGCAGGGAAGACAATGTAAAATTTTGGGGTAAATGGAATGCGGATGGTTTCGGAAATAATTTTGCTTTAGTGCAATATTCCGGAATAGGTAAAAGAATTAAACCTATAAATGCACGTCCGGGCGATTTCTTAAATATTTCGTGGGAAAAGGGCGGCGGACATTCGGTTATATTTTTAGGTTGGTATATTAATGAAAATAATAAAAAGTGCGTTGTTTATTGGTCAAGCCAAAAAAGAACAAACGGATTAGGAAATGATATTGTTCCGATTTCCAAAATTAAAGATGTAATGTTTGTTAGAGTAGTTTATCCTGAAAAACTTTTTAATTTTAAGTTGAATAAAACGGTTAAAACAAAAATTAAAGGAGATATAATTGATTGGTAAAAAATTTTTTATCGTTGTATTTTCTATAGGATTATTAGGTTTTATCGGCTGTTCCTCAACAAAAATAAATTCCAATGAAAATGCCCGAGTTTTATTTTCCAAAAAATATTATTCTTCTGATAATTCCAATTTGTCTATTAAAATTCCTTTAGGATGGCACGGTATAAACGACAATAATAAAAAATTATTCGATGTATGGTTGGTCTCACCTGATAAAAATTCATCAATTGTATTTTTACCTTTAACACTGGAAATTAATAACGAATTTAAATCAATTGAGGATAGTTTGAATTTTTTTTATAGATTAATGAAAATGCAAAAAGAGAAAAAAAACGATAATTTTGAACTTGTAAGTGAAACCGAAACAATTGCAAAAAAAAATATTTTTATGAAAGAATACAGATTTAAGATTAACGGAAATGAAAAGCAAAGCATAATCTTTGGGAAAAATAATATATTTTACGAATGCCTTGCTTTTTATAATGATACTTATACACCTACAAGAAAGGAACTTGATAATTTATTTTACATCCAAAGTTCAATTATTACCGAAACGAAAATTAAAAAAAATAAAATGATTAATTTCTAATGCCGTTCCAAAAAAAATTCGCATGCTTTTTAGTATTGATTTCATATCCGTCGTTTTTTGATGTATAGAAAATTGTTTGAACAATACTTAAAAAGAGCGGACTTAAAAATTCCTTTGCCAAAAGACTTTCGTTGTTTTTTCTTATAAAATTATGTTTCATCATTTCTTTAAAAATAAATGCACACAAATTTTCAAAATCTTTCAAATAATTAAAAAAAGAATATTTATTTATCGGCTCTTCTTCTACATTAATTGACATCAATAATTTAATGAACATTCGTTCTTTCTCCGAATTCCAAAAATTCAGCAAATTTTCGGATAATAATTGAAAGAATTTTTCCGGTTTAGAAATATTATCAATTAATTTATCGGTTAAAATTAAAGAACCGAAGTTTCTTTTTCCAAATGCAGAAATAATTTCCGATAATATTTCATCTTTTGATTTGAAGTGATTATATATTGCACTTTCTCTAATTCCGATTGTATTTGCTATTTGTCGTATTGATGCTCCGTTATAGCTTTTCTCGGAAAATAATTTTAATGAAACATTCATTATTTTTTCTTTTGTATCCGATATCTTCATGAATTCTCCTAGGTAAAGTGAGCGTTCGTTAATACAAAGGTATGAATTAAAAAATAAAAAACAAACAAATATTAAGAATTATTAACAATTTTGCTAATTAAAATATTACGTTTAAAATCCGGTAGGGTTTCTTCGAAAGAAACAACTTCATTTTTATCCCAAGCTTTGTTTGTAAGAGTAAAAAATTTACTTTCACCGATTATGGCAAATTTTCTTTCTTGAATGGAATTTTGTTCATCAAAAATAAAAAAACAAATCAAAACTTTACAATTTAATTTATTACCCCAAATTTTATAGGAATTTATTGCTCGTTTATTTACCCAAAAACTTTTTTTCTTTTTTGCTTTCCAATCAATTAAAAAGTTAATTTTTTTATATGTTGCAATAACATCCGGTTTATCTTTCCCTTTTTCCCAAACATTTTCGTTACGTCGGTCTTTGCCGAATTCTTGAAATTCTATTCCCCATTGCGAAAATAAATTTTTACCGTGGAATTCGGCTAAATCGTGTAATTTATAATTTTTCCTAAAATCTTCTTTTGATTTTTTCGGTTGAAATTTTAACCTTTCCATTTAAAATGCCGAATTGATTTCGTTTTTCAGTTGTAAAAATTTATTGTTAACATTTTCGAATTTTTCTAACAAAGGCAAAATTTTGTTTCTTTCTGTTTCGGTAAATTCGTAAAAGGGAATAAAACTGCGGTCAATATCTTTATAAATTAAATTTAGTTTTGCGTGTAGTTTTTCGTTTAGTTCAATTTCAAATTTATTTTTTCCGGCGTCTAAACCATTTTTAAATTGCTTTATAATTTTACCTTTTCTAAAAAGTAAAACACCGCCGGCAATTAACAAACCGGCACCTGTTAAAATACCACCCGTAATATCTAAAAATGCAACTTGCGTGGTTGATAAAATTATTGCACCGATAATTGCCAACAAACCGCCGCCCATTGCCGTTGGAGCCAAGCTGGATGGATTGGAATTTAAAAATTCCGCAAATGAATCGTTGGATAATAAATCCGTTACTTTTAATTTAACATCGTGAATTACTCGTCCGCGTTCTTCCCCTATTTTGAGATATAGTTCTTCTTTATCTATTCTTTGTTGTTCTTTGTTACCAAGTTCATCAATTAAGTTTTGAAGTAAAGTTCTTATTCCGTCTAAAAAATGTTTTGCTCCGTCATCGGCAATTTCTTCGAATGTTCCTTTTAGTTTTTTCTCGAACCCGTTTTGTAAATCGTTTATCCAATTTTTAATAGAGCTCTCTTTATTAAAAAAAGCACCAAAAGTTCTTTTAAATAATGAAAATACCGATAAACCTTCTTCAAATTCTTCTTTAACATCATTTGCAATTCTATCGTAGTTTGCAACAAGTCTATCTACCAAAGATTTAATTTCGAAAGCGGAATGTTTTTCTCCGCTGGTTAATCTTATTTTAATCTTTTTAACAAATTCAGCATCTTTATCCAATTGTTCTTTGTGTTTATTTAAAGCATCTTTGCTTTTTTTAATAACTTGTCCGGCGGTATCTAGATTTGAAAGCAATTTTAATTTAAGGTGATTCCCTCCGGTAATTGTATTATAAATAAATTCTCTAACTTTTTTGAAACCACTGTTTTCTTTACCTTCTAATTCCAAAATTGCCGATGTTGCAAATACGATTGGCGAAGTTATATTGCGTTGTATGGCATATTCTTTAACCTTTGCTATGTTTGTTTCCAATTCTTCCGGTCTTGCCAAATCCGCCTGTTGTAAAATAAAAACTACGTTTTTTTTCCATTCATCGTTAACATAATCCAAAAGTTCCCATGCAGATTGTGTATGTGGATTTTTAGCAGGGAAAACGAACAGAACCAAATCGCTGTTAGGTACAAATTTTTGTGTTATTTCTTGATGATGTTTAATTACGGTATTTGTTCCGGGTGTATCTACAATTGCTATTGTTCTTAAAATATCTACCGGCATCCCGATTTTTTTGTAATGTTCGCTTAATGTAGTTTCGTTTTCTTCGTCAGAATATTCAATTTTTTGAACAACATCCGTACAAGGTGCGGCATCAACTTTACAAACGTTGGCTTTTAACAGAGCGTTTATAAAACTGCTTTTTCCTGCTTTAACTTCTCCAACAACAACAAATAAAAACGGTTCGTTTATGTTTGTTCTTAAATTGCTAACTATTTTTTGAAATTCTTCGCTTTGAAAATCGATTGTAAATTGGTGAAGTTCTTTTAAAAAAGTATCCAACTTAAATTTATATTCGGAAAATTTTTCGTTTATTAATCGTGTTTCCATTTGTTTACCATTAAAGAATTAAAACTGAAAATAAATATAAGAAAAATTTATACTAGAAAATTAAGTGTTTGTTAAAAACAATCTATGTATAAAAAGGCATAAATTTGTAAACCATTCGGTAAATGTAAATTAAAATAATTTTACTTAATAATAGTAAGGCTGCCTAAAATTTTAATTCAAACCGGCTTGTAGCGTTACGAAGCTTTTTATCGTATTTTTCCAATTAAACAAAAATTAGCACATATTTGTTTATCCGGCGCAAGAGTATTTTATAATTTGTTTATTTAGTTGTGATAATTTTGTGATACTTTTTTATGAACTTGGCAAACACACTTATCATAAAAAGGAGGTCCTTATGTTTAATATAAAAAAATTTCTAATAGTTCTTTTTGCCATTTCATTTTTCTACGCTTGTAATGAAGAGCAAATGGTTAATAACGGAAGCGGCTCTCTAGAATCTACCAAAGATTATAGCGAGCAATTAGCAAAAAGACATAGAATGGCAGAATTTGAAATTACGCTGGAAAATTTAACTCCGGCAACCGGTCCCGGTGCAAGTCAACCTTTTTCACCGCCGGTTTTTGTAACTCACACGCCACGTTATCATGTTTTTCAACTTCATAGATATGCAACGGAAGAATTAGGTCAAATAGCCGAAGATGCTGTTAGCGGACCGATGATTGAAAAATTGAATAATGACATATTTGCCTATGACGTTGTTCAAGGAGAAAATGGTCCGGTTTTCCCGGGTAGTATGCAAAAATTTATGATTAAAACAAAACTTCCGTTCGTTAGGTTTTCAATGGTAGCAATGTTGGTAAATACAAACGACGCTTTTACAGGTGTTGATGCTGCGCGTTTACCGCTTTGGGGTTCAAAAGTATATTATTTAAAAGCTTATGATGCCGGTACCGAAATGAATACGGAATTAAAAGCAAATATACCCGGGCCATGTTGCGGTAGCCCGCATGTACGCGTTCCAACTCACGAACTTATAAAATATCATACTGGAATTCTTGGTGTTGGTGATTTGGATCCGAAAATTTTTGATTGGGATAATCCGGTTGCAAAACTTACAATTACAAGAGTAAAATAATTTGGTAATTGTAAAGTATTTTTTATATTGTATAATCAAAAGTCGGAATAGCAATAAATTCCGGCTTTTACTTATATAATTAACACATGGAAATTTAATAATGAAAAAAGTTTTAGTTATTGAAGATAACCATTCGATATCGGATTTGTTGGAAATACATCTAAACGATCTTGACTGTGAAGTAACAAAAATAGAAGACGGGTTGATAGGTTTAAAAAAAGCATTAAATAATAAATTTGATTTAATTGTTTTGGATATTATGCTACCAAATTTGGACGGTTTGGAAATCTGCAAAGAAATAAGAAAAAAAGAAAATTATACGCCAATTCTTATGCTTACATCCAAAAGCGAAGAAATAGATAAAGTAATAGGTTTGGAAATGGGGGCGGATGATTATTTAACAAAACCATTTAGTATCAGAGAATTTATTGCCCGTGTAAAAGCAATTTTCAGAAGAATAAATGCTATTAAAAAAGAAGAAGTGAGCAATAAGTCTTTTCAGTTTGGGAAATTGGTTATAGAACCGAGCAAAAGGAGAGTTAAAAAAAACAGTAAGATTGTTAAATTAACGGTAAAAGAATTCGATTTACTATTTTTCTTAGCTTCGAATCCCGGAAAAATTTATAGCAGAGAACAATTGTTAAATTTAGTTTGGGGTTATCAGTACAAAGGATATGACCATACGGTTAATTCTCACATCAATCGTTTACGCAATAAAATAGAAGACGATTTGTCTAATCCTAAATATATTTTAACATCCTGGGGTATTGGATATAAATTTAATGATAATGATTTAACAAATGAATAATATTCAAAATAAAAAAATAAAATTCTTTAAGAGTTTAAAATGGAAAATTACGGTTCTCTTTTTGTTTGTTCTTTTTATTCTCTCTATAATTTATTTATATATATCCGTAACAACAGCGGAAAAATATTTTCAAGAAACAAGTCAAAAATTAAATATAGAATTAGCAAAACACATTGCCACAGATACCCGTTGTTTTATTGACGGAAAAGTAAATCAAAAAGTGTTGAAAAATGTTTTTCATAACGTAATGATTATCAATCCTAGTATAGAAGTTTATTTGTTGGATACCAAGGGAGTTATACTTACCTATTTTGCGCTGGATAAAAAAATTAAATTAAAAAAAATACCACTTAAACCAATTAAAAAGTTTATAGAAGAAAACGGAAAAAATTTTATTTTAGGTCAAGACCCTAGAAACAAATTTAGAAAAAAAGCATTTTCTGCGGCAAAAGTTTACGAAGATAAAAAATTTATGGGTTATATTTATGTAATTCTTGGTGGCGAAGAATACGATAATGCAACCGAACTTGTTTTTGGAAGTTATATTTTAAAACTCGGTCTTCGTTCTATGATTATTACACTGCTTGCCGCAATCTTAATTAGTATCATTTCAATAAGATTTATAATGAGGAATCTTAATAAAATTATAAATGCAACACAAAACTTTATGAATGGTAATTATAATGTTCGAATAAAAATTAATAATGATGATGAATTAGGTGTTTTAGCTACTTCCTTTAATCAAATGTCTGAAAAAATAATACAAAACATTGCCGAAATAAAAACAATGGATAATTTACGAAGAGATTTGGTAGCAAATGTTTCTCACGATTTAAGAACACCTTTGGCAACAATTCAAGGATATGTTGAAACATTGATGATAAAAGCCGGTTCGCTTTCGGAAGAGGAACGAAAAAAATATATGCAAATAATTTTAGACAGCACGGAACGCTTAAAAAAATTAGTTGAAGAGTTGTTTGAACTTTCTAAATTGGAAGCTAAAGAAAAAGTACCTAAACCCGAAGCATTTTCCATAGCCGAATTGATTGAAGATATTAAACAAAAAAATGAAGTAATTGCAAATAAAAAAAATATAACATTAAGTTCGAAATTTAATAATACGATCCCTTTTGTTTATGCGGATATAGGTATGATGGAAAGAATAATCCAAAACTTATTGGACAATGCAATAAAATTTACTTCGGAAAACGGAAATATAATTTTATCGCTGCATAATGAAGGCGACTTTGTTGAAGTAAAAATTACCGATAGCGGTAGCGGAATTTCTTCCGAAGAATTACCGAATATTTTTGACAGATATCATAAAGAAAAAAGAGTTGAAAAAGATAGTAGCAAAGGACTGGGACTTGGTTTGGCAATTGTAAAAAAAATGTTGGAAGTTCACAATTTGCAAATTTATGTTGAAAGTAAATTGCAAAAAGGAACCTCGTTTATATTTAAAGTTCCTGTTTATAAAAATGAAAATATTGCGAAACCCGTTTTGCATTAAAACAAATTAATTAACAATATAATTTTTTGCTATATGGTTAAAATTTTTTATTTGGTTATCGATCCAATTTTTACTTCGGTTTAATTCTTCAGCCATAATTTTTGCTACCTTAGGAGCCACTTCAACACTAGATTTTGCATCAAGCAACAACATACGTGTTCTTCTTGCGACAAAATCATCAACCGTTCTGGCCATTTCATTTCTTACCGCCCAAATAACTTCTCCGACAACAGTTGAAAAATTAGGATTCAAAATTTCCGTGTAACTTTTATTTTCTCTAAAAAATTCTTGCATTGCAATTGCATCGGCACCGTAAATTGCTAATGTACCGAACTCTTTGGCATGGTTATGATAACCGTGTAACCTTAATTCCGTAGAAACTGATTTTTCATAATCCAAGTTTGCAAGAACCAATGCTTGATCGATAGTATCTTCCGCCATTTTTCTGTAAGTTGTCCACTTACCTCCGGCAATAGTCAACAAACCGGAGCGGGAAACATTAATGGTATGTTCTCGTGAAATTGCAGCGGTGTTTTCATCTTTCCCGCTTTTTACAAGAGGACGTAACCCTGCAAAGACACTTAATATATCTGAGCGCTGCGGATCTTTTGTTAGATAACGTGCGGTATGTTTTAATAAAAAATTTATTTCTTCTTCATAAGGTTTCGGCTCAAGTAAAAATTTGTTTACTTCCGTATCGGTTGTTCCAACCAAAACTTTATTATGCCACGGAATTACAAAAATAACTCTGCCGTCGTCTGTATGCGGTACCATTATGGCAGTATCATGGGGACTAAAAGATTTATCTAAAACAATATGTACGCCTTGTCCGCTTACAATCATATTTTCAGCATTTTCGTCATCCATTTTTCTAATTGAATCACTAAACACACCGGTGGCATTTATAACTACTTTTGCATAAAGATTAAAATTAGTATTGGTTTCCAAATCTGTTGCAACAACACCGGAAATCATTTCATTATCTTTTATTAAAGAAATTACCTTCATATAGTTGATAAGTGTTGCGCCCTGTTCGTAAGCAGTTGTTGCCATATTAATAGCCAAGCGTGCATCGTCAAATTGACCGTCGTAATAAATAACACCGCCACGAAGCCCGGAAGTTTCCAAAAGCGGTAAATGTTTCAAAGTTTCTTCTTTCGAAAGTATTTTGGAAGAACCGAAACCTTCTTTACCGGCAAGAGCATCATAAAGTTTTAATCCTATTCCGTAAAACGGACCTTCCCACCAATCGTAATTGGGAACAATAAAAGGAAGATCATAAACCAAATGCGGAGCGTTACGCTTTAATATTCCTCTTTCTTTAAGTGCTTCCAGAACTAATGAAATATTTCCTTGTTTAAGATAACGTACACCGCCGTGAACAAGTTTTGTACTTCTGCTTGATGTTCCTTTTGCAAAATCGCTTTGTTCAAGTAATAAAGCTTTGTATCCGCGGGAAGCCGCTTCTATTGCTACACCTATTCCCGTTGCACCACCACCTATTATTATAAAATCCCATTTTTGATTTTTATCTTTTAATGTTTCTATCATTTTGGTTCTATTCATTTTGCTCCTTTGTAATTTAGAGGTTGATTTTATTAAAATATTTAAAAAATATTTTACGCAACAATAATTCAGTTTTAAATTTGTTTTTAGTTACAAATGTATTTATTACTTGGGAAAATTCTTTCGTGCGTAAATAACCGAATGATTTATGCGGATTACTTTCGCCGTTAATTTCGTAGTTGTTAGAAACCAAAATATCTTTTACCTTTACACCGTTTCGGTTCGGGTTATAATCTTTTGCCAATTCGTAATTAATTGCAACGCTATCTTCCAAATCTGAAAAATTAAACCAATTGTTTTTTATTCCGGGAGGTGTTTTAGGTTTTTCTTTTATATTAAACTTTTCCTCATATTCTTGTGCTATTTTTCCAACTATTACCGGTAGGCCCAATGGAGAACCCATGGTTATAAAAGTATCTATTTTTAATTCCGGTAATTCGAATGTTAACACGTCATAAGCAATTATTGAACCCATGGAATGTGCTATTAAAAATATTTCTTCGTTTTTATATTTTGTTAAAACTTTTACTAATCTTTCTCTAATTTGTTTTTGTTTGGAAATTTTATTCCCGGATTTTTCTTTGGTATAATAAATTTCAAGCTCTTTAAAATAATTGTGAAAAATAACATCGGAAACAAATGAAAAATTTAAGGTTAAATCTTTATTCAAAAAAACTTTATCCATTTGTTCATCTATAAAATTTAATATTTTTTTTCTAACAGAATGGTTTTTGGGTTTATAATTAGGAGGTGAAGGTGTATATTTTTCATCGAGGTAATATGGATTTTTTTTGTCCGTAATATATTCATTTAGAGGTTTCTCATTTAATATATCCGCCCAATAAACCATTTCGAATTTCGGCAAATAGAAAAAATTATTAATATTCTTTAATCCTTCTATAATAGATAGTTGCCACCAGTTCGAAAGCGTTTGTTCCGAAGGTTTGTTCCCCAAGCCGTGTATTGCAATTATTATTTTAGACATATTGAAATTAAAATATTTAAGATTAAATAATTGAAATTATAATATTTTATACAATTCTTTTTTTAACTGCCAAGCTTTGTCGGTTGTTATTCCGTCAATTTTTATATTCACTAATTTTTTCGCTTTTTCTATGTTATTAACCGTCCAAACATATAATAATAATCCGTTGGTTTTAACCTTATCAGCAAACCGTTCCGTTAATAAATTACCCGCCCAAACATCCAAACCGTTTAGATTGCCTTTTTTAACTTTTGCTATAAGCTTTTCAACGGGAGGAGAGAAGATTTTATTATACCAAGTATAATCCAAATTAACCAAATAGAGTGCATTGTGTTTTGGAAAGTTTTTTTTAATTTCCGTAATTGTAGAATAGCTAAAGGATATAAATTCAATTTGATGAAAACAATTTGCCAGTTTTGATTTTAGAATTTCATCTTTTAAGAAAGGAATGATTTTTATTCCGGATTTTATTTCGATTATTAGTTTTTTATTTTCGGGAACAGTAATTAGAACCTCTTTTAACGTAGGAATTTTTTCATTTTTCCATTTGTTGTTTTTCCATGAACCGGCATCTAAATTTTTAATTTCCTTTAAAGTCATTTTCGAAATTTTTTTATTCGGACCCGCTGTTCTTTTAGTATTTGCATCGTGAATAACAATAATTTTGTTATCTTTGGAAAGATGTATATCAATTTCAACGGCATCGTCGTTTCTATTCCAAGCTAAATTTATAGAAGCAAGTGTATTTTCCGGAGCATCAAAAGATTCTCCGCGATGTGCAATTATTAGAGGATGATTTTTTTTCATATTACTTACAAATTTCTTTTTTGTAAAGTTACAAATAATCATTTTACAAGACGATAATATTTTCGGCTGTTTGTATCGAACACATATATTAAATTTTTTATTGTTACTTTTCAAAATAAAATTTTATTATTAATACAATGTAAAAATGAATGAGTTAAAGTTTTTAAAGTATTTACCCAAAAGAGATGTTGTGTTTGTTTTAGGCGCCGGAGCTTCCCATCCGGACGGAGTTCCTTTGCAAAAACATATCCTTCCGATAATTTTATCTGAAAATAATAATGAAATTGGAAATTCATTAATCGGTAAAACCGTTATAGAATTTATTTATGATAATTTTGATTATGATATTAAAAGAAACGAATTTCCTCAGCTTGAGGCGGTTTTTGGATTTTTGGATTATTTTATTCAACAAAATGAAAGTTTAAATGCCAAATACACTCACAATAAAATTGTGGAAATAAAAGAATATTTGATTAAACTGATTCACTATATTGTTAATTTGGAAACACACAAAAAAAGTAAGTATTATCATCTTTTCTGGGAAGCTATAAAAAAAAATAATACAAACATTTCCATAATTACACTTAATTACGATACTTTATTGGAACAGGCTTTCGACTTTTTATTTCAGAAAACCGGATATATCGATTATTGTATTCATTTAATGAATTATGATAAAATTGACAAATTAAAAGATTATAATTTTTGGATAAATCCTCGAGAGCCGGTAAAAACCATTAGAGATGGAAATCCGGTTCCGTTTAAAATTATTAAATTACACGGTAGTTTAAATTGGAAATATTGTAATTGTTGTAATCAAATATTATTAACCCCTTGGGATAGAACCATAGATTTACAACGCGGAAAGTTTTTAGGCTATACATACCCGAATAATGAAAAGTACGAATATGTTTGTCCGTTAGATTCAACGGAATTTCAAACATTGATAATGCCTCCTTCATATTTGAAATTATTAAACCAACCGATTATTTCTCAATTATTCAGCGAAGCATCCAGAGAAATAAGAGATGCAAAAAAAATAGTATTTATCGGATATTCGCTTTCCGATGCCGATGTTCACATCAAAGCATTATTTAAAAAACAATTAAAACCGGAAACAAAAGTTATTGTGGTAAATAGTAAAAAAGAGTATTCGTTAAAACATAAGTATCACGCCATTCAAAAAGATGTAAAATTTTATCATTGCTCTTTTGAAGAAATGGTTAACGATGAAAAAATTTTAAAGGATATTTTATATTAAATAAAATTATACTATATTTGTATAGCAATTTTATAATATTAATATGAGGAAAATAATGTTATCAAAAATATCCACATTAATTCTTGGTATTCTTCATGAAAAGGAACGCAACCCTTATGAGATTACCAAAATGTTAAAAGAACTGAATTTAAGAAAATGGTTTAATATTGCAGATTCTACAGTTTATGCAACAATAAATTCATTGAAAAAACATAGTTTAATAGAAGGACAATCACTTAAGGATAGTCACTTTCCGGAAAAAACAATATACAAAATTACGGCCGAAGGAGAATTTGAACTACATAATACAGTTTCACATTATTTGGAAAAAATTGATCCGGACGGTACAAAATTTGACATAGCATTATTGCTTCTACATCATTTAAGTAAAGACGAAATACTTCAGAAGCTTAAAATAAAATTGGAGAATTTAGAAAGTTCCACATTTGAAATTAAAAATCAAATATTAAATTTGGAACGGAACAATTCAATGGCATTTACCGGTATTTTGATGTTAAAACATAGAGCATATATGGCTGAAACGGAAATAAAAACAATTAAAGAAATAATAAGAGAATTTAACATTAAAGAAGAAATTAAAGGAACAACCGCTTTTGAAGTTAGCTTGGTTTAATGTAGAATTTATTTACAAAAACCAAAGTAGTTTTTCAGCAAAAGAGAAGAAGAATTTCCCAATAGGAAAAACTTTAGACGTTCCAAATTTGAAAGAAATATCAAAAAGCAGTTGATATTCAATTACATCTACACCCAACAAATTTTGAAAATACCAAAAACCCCGAAAGTTTTTTAATTCCTTAAATTTTAAAACCGATGTGAGTTGAATAAACTTTTTCAATTTTCCTAATAATTTAATCAACAAGCCATAAATAGTCTCCATATCCTTTTTCTTTCATTTCCTCTTTTGGTATAAATTTTAACGAAGCCGAATTTATACAATATCTCAATTTTGTGGGATTGGGACCATCATTAAAAACATGACCTAGATGTGAATCACCATACTTACTTCTAACTTCAACTCTTTGCATAAAGCCGGAATTATCGGGAATTTTTTTTATGCTTTGGGGCGAAATTGGTTTTGTAAAGCTTGGCCAGCCTGTACCGGACTTAAATTTATCTTTTGAAGAAAACAAAACTTCTCCTGAAACAATATCAACATAAATTCCTTTACGTTTATTGTTCCAATATTCATTTTCGAAAGGTCTTTCCGTTCCCGATTCTTGCGTAACATAATATTGCAACTTCGAAAGCTTTTCTTTTAAGTCTTTTTTGTTCAATTCATTTTCCATTTTCTTTTTTCTATCCCATATTGATTTTATAAAACTTTCTCGACCGGAACCGATTCTATATCTTTTATATCCTTCGGAATTTTTTAAATAATAATTTTGATGATAATCTTCAGCCGGATAAAAATTTGTATATTTTATTATTTTTGTTGCTATAGGTTTTTTAAATATTTTAGAGTTTTCCAAATTTTCTTTGGATTTAACGGCAATTAATCTTTGATGTTCATTATGATAAAAAATAGCTGTCGTGTATTGAAATCCTCTATCGTAAAAAGAACCGCCGTTATCACTCGGATCAAATTGTTGCCAAAAGAAATCTAATATTTCCGCATAACTAATTATACTGGGGTCAAAATATATTTGTACAGATTCTCTATATTTTGTTTTTCCACTTGATACAAGTTTGTATGTCGGATTTTTTATTACTCCTCCGGCATAACCGGAAATTACTTTTTTAATACCATCCAGTTTTTCAAACGGAGCTTCCATGCACCAAAAACATCCACCGGCTAATGTTGCTATTTCTAAATTATCATCAATATTTGTTTCATTGGATTTTGTTGCCGTATTACTCTTTTGTAAAAAGCCGAAAATTAATGCTGCAATCATAATCATTGTTATAGAAATTATTTTCATGGTATTCTACCTATTTTTAAATGTGGTTTCTAACTATTGTACCTCAACTGTAATCTTAACATTTTGTTAACATTGAAGTAATAGGAACTATCATTTATCTTTTTAACTATTTCATTTTTTCTAGTTGTATGTTGTTAAACCCAAATTATGCATTTGAATAATTGCTTTGATTACAATAGCTTGGAAGCTATTCTGTTTTTCTATTGCATAATTCGGGTTAAAATTACTAAACGAAAATTACTTTGAAAGTATCACAAAAATATCACAGCGGTATAAATTTTTTATGTGCAGATAAAATAGAGGAAAAAGAATATAGAGTTACAAAAAAAGACCTAACTTCAGAACAAAATTAGGCCTTTCGTACTAATAAATTTAATTAAAACCTACACTCCCAATGTAGTTGATTCGCTACGTAAATCTTTAATTGCTTTAAGTACTCTATCTTTCATAGAGTTTTCGGCTTTTTTCAAATAAACTCTTGGATCATATAATTTTTTAACACCTACTTCGCCTTCCACTTTAAGAACACCATCATAATTTTTAAACATGTGATCAACAATTGGTCTTGTAAAAGCATATTGCGTATCGGTATCAACATTCATTTTTATAACACCGTAATCCAAAGTTTCTCTAATTTCATCCAAAGAAGAACCGCTACCGCCATGAAAAACCAAATCGAAAGATGCTTCGGGTCCGTATTTAGCAACAACAGCATCTTGTCCTTCTTTAAGGATGGAAGGTTTTAATTTAACATTACCGGGTTTATAAACACCATGAACATTTCCGAAAGTTGCAGCTAACATAAACCTGGCACCTTTAACTTCTGAAAGTCTTTCGTAAACATAAATCATATCTTCAGGTGTAGTATATAATTTTTCACGGGGAGTTCCTTCTGTATTAACACCATCTTCTTCTCCGCCAACAACACCGGCTT
>JALSTL010000192.1 GCA_026983755.1 Melioribacteraceae bacterium
TAAACGTTCCTATTCATGTGGACGGAGTAATTTTAAAACCAACTGTTTATTTTGACGAAAAAATTATAATGAAAAACGGAAAACTTTTGGTTTAACTATCCTATACTAGCAACAAATTGCTTTTCGGTTTTATAAAATTGTCATTTCGATTCCGAAGTTTTTTATCGGAAGAGAAATCTTATGGCCAGTATGGTTTGGAGATTTCTCACTTGCTTAAAAAGCATGCCCATTTTTAGCAGTCATTTTTAAATTTTCCTTTTTTTTGAAATTCTGAGTAAAAATCAGTAAATTTGCAACCTTGCAAAAAACGAGGTACACGTGAAGATATTAAACAAATTAAACGAACAACAAAGACAAGCAGTAGAATTTAACGCAGCTCCGAATATGATAGTTGCCGGAGCCGGTTCCGGTAAAACAAGAGTTTTAACTTACAAAATTGCCTACCTAATTGAAAAAGGATATGATCCTACCACAATTTTGGCTTTAACATTTACAAATAAAGCCGCAAAAGAAATGAAAGAAAGAATAAAAAAATTAATTGGTGCAAAAGCCAATAAAATTTGGATGGGTACTTTCCATTCAATTTTCGGTAGAATTTTAAGAATGGAAGCCGAAAAATTAGGTTATACTTCCAATTTTTCAATTTACGATAGAGAAGATTCGGTTTCGTTGGTAAATAATGTTATGCAGGCGTTAAATATTTCGCTTGACGGTTTTAATGCATCTTCGGTTCAGCACAAAATCAGTTCCTTAAAAAACCAAATGATTTCTCCTGAAGAATTTGAAAAGCATATTGCCTCCAATTTAATACAACGTAAAATTGCACAAATTTATCTTGAATATAATAAACGTCTGAAAAATAATAATTCAATGGATTTTGATGATTTGTTACTAAAACCGATTGAGTTGTTTAATCATCATCAAAGAATATTACAAAAATACAGAGGACGTTTTAAGTATATTTTGGTTGACGAATATCAAGATACAAATAAAGCACAGTATGAATTATTAAAATTATTAACTACCAGCAGAATAAAAATTTGCGTAGTTGGTGATGATGCACAAAGTATTTACGGTTGGCGCGGCGCAGAAATTAAAAATATGCTCAATTTCGAAAAAGATTTTCCGAAAGCTAAAACTTTTAGGTTGGAACAAAATTACAGATCTACCGGAATTATTTTAAAAGCAGCGGATTCCGTAATCAAAAATAATCCCAATCAAATAACAAAAACATTATGGACAGAAAATAACGACGGTGAACAAATTTCCGTTTTAAGATGTACGGATGAAAAAGACGAAGCATATAAAATTGCCAAACAAATAAAAAAAGAAATTACCGAAAGAAAACTTTCACTAAATGAAATTGCCATTCTTTATAGAATGAACTCACAATCCCGCGCATTGGAAGAAGCATTAAAAAGAGAAAAATTACCCTATAAAATTATTGGCGGTGTAGAGTTTTACCGAAGGAAAGAAATTAAAAACATTATAGCTTATCTACGAGTTCTGGCAAATCAAGATGATGAAGAAAGTTTATTAAGAATAATGAATTATCCTCAAAGAGGAATCGGGAATACTTCCATTAGTAAAATGATAGCTTTTGCCAGACGGCAAAATATTTCTTTATTTACAACAATGGCAAGGGTTTTTGAAGTTATTGAAGTTAAAGAAAGAATTCAAAAAAATACAAAAGAATTTAAATTATTTCTTAATAAATATATTGAACTTAAAGATAAATTATCTTTATACGAACTTACCTCTTCTCTTGTTGATGAACTGGGAATTCTTAGAATGTTTAAAGAAGAAAACACTGCAGAATCTTTGGGAAGATACGATAACATACAGGAACTTCTTTCCGGTATTGCCGAATTTAGTAAAGAAAATAAAAATGCAACATTAGACGATTTTCTTGCTGAGGTTTCTTTAATTAGCGGTATAGATCAAATGGAAGATAAAGAAAATTCCGTAACTCTTATGACAATACACAGCTCTAAAGGTTTGGAATTTCCAGTTGTGTTTTTAACCGGTTTGGAAGAAGATATTTTTCCGTTAAATCCTAAATTCGATTCAGATTCCAATACCGAAGAAGAAAGAAGATTATTCTACGTTGCCATTACCAGAGCCAAAAAGAAAGTTTATATAACTTATGCTCGTTCAAGATATAGATTCGGTGAAGTTGCATATCAAAGCAAATCAAGATTTTTAGAAGAATTGGAACCTTCCACCTACGTAGAAGTTAACCCCGGCGGAAGCAAAAAAGGGGGTAGGAAACGTAAAGCTTTTTACGATGAATTATATCAGGAAAGTTATGATGATTTTAATCAAGAAAGACGCTCTTTTAGGGTTGGTAGCAGAATAATTCACGAAGTTTTTGGACGAGGTAAAGTTTTGCAAATATCCGGCAATGGCGATATGCAAAAAGTTAGTATAGATTTTGAAGAAAAAGGGAAGAAAACTTTGCTATTAAAATTTGCCAATATTAAATTGGCGTAAAAAAAATCGCTCAAAACCCAACTACTTTAAGAAGCTGGGCTCCGAGAAAATTCGGCTTTTGCCATAATAATATTTTAACCCGAATTATGCAATTAAAAACAGAATAGTCCATTGTAATAAAAGCAATTATTCCAAAGCAAAACATTAAGAAGGATTAAATTAAAAAATCTCTTTAACTTATAGCATATTAGAGTTTTATAAACAATTTTAAAATTCTAATGCATAATTTGGGTTTAATCGCTTGCCATAATAAATAACGGTTTTGATTCGAAACTTTTGTAGTGCGGTCTTAATCTATCGGTATTATAATATTTTCTTACATCAACAACTTTACTATAGCTTGTAACAATTTCAATCGGTTGATTATCATAACGTCCGTTTTTTAATGTAACCAATCTACCGGAAGTTCCTTCCAAAATTAAATCCAAAGCAAGATTGCCAAAAGCCATTGGAACAATGGAATCAATTGCATCCGGATTTCCGCTTCTGACTAAATAACCCAAACGCTGTGCGATTGTGTTTATTCTTCTGCCTTTATTAAATTGTGGAGAAAGTTGTTTTAATTTTGCCGCAACTCTATCACCAATGCCCCCAAGTTTTTTATGTCCGAACATATCTTGTTCTTGATTGGCAAAAGTCATTTCATCTTCTCCGGCAAATTGTGCTCCTTCGGAAACCAACACAACAGAATAGTTACTGGGATTTGTTTTTCTATCGGCAACTAATAATTCAGTTAAACGGTTTATATCAAACTTGTGTTCGGGAATAATACATCTGTTGGAGGCGCCTGCCATTGCCGGAAGCAAAGCGGAAAAACCTGCATAACGACCGAAAACCTCAATTACCAAAAATCTTTCGTGTGAACCTGCACTTGTACGTAATGCGTGTGTCATTTCAATTGTTCTTGTAACACAAGTACTGAAACCAATACAATAATCCGTACCCGGAACATCGTTATCCATAGTTTTTGGAATTGCAATTACTTTTACTCCTTCGTGATGTAAACGAACACCATAGCTTAAAGTATCATCGCCGCCAATTGGAATTAGATAATCAAGTCCCATAAAATCGATATTCTTTAATACATCCGGGGTTAAATCATTAATTTCGTTTTTATATTTATCTTTAAGGTGTTCGGGAACATTTACTTGCGGTACTTTACTTGCTTTGGTTCTTGATGAATGAAGAAATGTTCCACCCGTTCTTCCGGCTCTATTTACAATGTTTTCCGTTAGTTCAATAAAATTATTTGAATTATCGAATTTTTTATCTCTAACAATATCAATCATTCCGCCCCAACCGCGTTTAATACCAATAACTTTGTAACCTTCGCGTATTGCTCTAATTGTAACCGCTCTTATTGCGGGGTTTAATCCGGGAACATCACCACCACCGGTTAAAATTCCTATGGTTCCTTTTTTTCTTTTTATATTGCTCATTATTGCTCCAAATATTTAAAGTTAATTCTTAAAATTATTTTAAGTGAGTGTAATTCTTCTAATACAACAACAAAAATTATTGAACCGGAAAAATTACAATTTTATAAAAAAATGAAATGCAAAAGTAAATATAACTTATTTATATTTTTTATGCTCAATTGCGAAGTAACTATTTGTCATTTTTTTAAGAGCACCGGATAAGAAAATGATAGAAATTAAATTCGGGAACGTCATAAATCCTAATGCAGCGTCTCCAAAAGCCCAAATAGTTTCTAATTGTGCAATTGCTCCTATAAAAACAAATAGAAGAAACACCCATTTATAAGGAAGGATGGCCTTTTCTCCGAAAAGATAATCTATAGCTCTATCGCCGTAAAAAGACCAGCTTATTGCAGTAGAAATTGCAAATAAAAGAACGGAAATAGTTATTATTTTATCACCATAATCAAATAACCAGCTAAGTCCTTCTTTAAATGCATAAGATGTAAGAATACTACTGTTCATAAGTTTGCCGGTAAAGTTAGGATCTATCCGGTTCAAATAAAATTCGGTAAAATGCCATGAATCAGTTGATAGAATTACAAGTCCGGTTAATGTACAAATTAAAATAGTATCTATAAAAGGTCCCAACATAGCTACGGAACCTTCGCGTACCGGATATTTTGTTTTTGCGGTTGAATGAGCAATCGCGGCGCTGCCTTGTCCGGCTTCGTTTGAATAAAGTCCGCGTTTAATTCCCCACAACATTGTGTTTAATACAACTAAGAAAGAACCTCCAACACCTCCGGCAATTTCGGCAGGCGGATTAAATGCCATGTGAAAAATTAGATTAAAACTTTCGCCAAGTTTATCCAAATGAGAAAAAAGAATTAGCAATGCTGCAAAAACATAAATAGCCGCCATAAACGGTGCTAAAAATCCGGTAACTTTTCCTATGCGTTTAATTCCACCAATAATTACAACACCTACAATAAAGGAAAGTACCAATCCATTAATAACTTGTTCATAAGAAACTTGAAATCCGCTCCAGACAGTATGTTTCAAAGTTAAAAAATGTGTTGTCCCAATTATTTGAGCAACCTCCGAATAAATTTGGTCTGAAACAGTAAAGGATTGTATGGCATTTCCGGTAGCAAAAGAACAAATAACTGCAAAACTTGCAAAAGCAACACCCAACCATCGCCATTTTTTTCCCATACCTTTTTCTATTGTGTACATTGGTCCGCCGGCAGTTGCTCCGTTTGAATCGAACTCTCTATATTTAATTGATAAAGTACTTTCGGCATATTTTAAGGCAGTACCGAAGAATGCAGTTACCCACATCCAGAACAATGCTCCCGGTCCGCCATAATACAGAGCAGTAGCTACACCTGCAATATTTCCAATTCCCACTGTAGCCGATAGAGCCGTAGCTAATGCTTTAAAGTGATTTAAATCTCCTTTATCGTTAGGATTATCATAGCTTCCTCGCGTTACTTCCACACCATGCCAAAAATGTTTTATTTGAGGAAAGCCTAATTTAAAAGTGATAAAAATTCCCGTTCCTACAAGCATTATTACCATAAGCGGAACTGAACCTAATGGTAAATTTTTAGAAGGAAAGTTTTTAAAAAAATCAAAGTTACCGGGGAATGACCAAACAGCATCATAAAATGACATTCCGAAAAAGAGAAGAACTAAAAAGATTATTGCAAAAGTTATAATTCCAAGTTTTGATTTTGACATAAAATTCCTTTTTAATGAATAACTTAACTCTGTGGTTCTTAGTGTCTTTTTTGTGTAACTTCGTGCAATTGTTTTTCTTTATTGCACAAGGAGTTACGGAAAAGACATAAATATTATAAAATACCAAGTGAATTTAACAATACCAAAAATATTAAAACCGGTGCAAAATATTTTATAAAAATTTTCCAAGCGGAAATAATATATGGTTTATCCGTAAAAATATTTTCGGCACCTTGTTTAAGTTCAACCAAAGCTTTATCAAACCCCCATACCCATGCAATAAAAATTGAAATTAACATTCCGCCCAAAGGCAGCATTATATTAGAAGCTAAGAAATCTGCCAAATCGAAAAAAGTTTTACCGAAAAAATGAAGATCCGAAAGAACATTAAAAGATAACGAACTTGGCATGGCAATAAGAAAAGTAACACCACCAAAAACAATAACTGCGTTATGTCTTTTCCAACCTTTTTCATCAACAAAGTAAGATACTACAACTTCCAACAAAGAAATAGCCGATGTTAGAGCCGCAATGGTTAATAAAAAGAAAAATAAAATTGAGAAATAATATCCACCGGACATTTTGGTAAAAACAACCGGCAGAGTATGAAAAATTAAACCAGGTCCCACATCGGTTTTTTGTCCGGTTGCGAATACGGCTGTAAAAATTGCTATTCCGGCAATTAAAGCTATTAGTGTATCTAAAAAAACTATTTGTGTAGATGAAGAAAAAAGATTGTTATCTTTCCGAAGATAACTTCCGTAAGTCAACATTGCGCCCATTCCAAGACTTAAAGTAAAAAAAGCATGTCCAAGTGCAATTAACACAGAAGTTCCATGTAATGAACGCCATTTGGGATTTAGTAAAAAACTTATTCCTTTTTCCGAGCCATTCATTGTTAAACCTTTTATTGCCAAAATAATAAGTATGATAAATAGTAAAGGCATCAGAATTTTACTTCCTTTTTCAATTCCTTTTTGAACACCGGCAAATACAAAGAACATAGTAAGTAATAAGAAACCTAAAGTAAAACCCAAATTCCATGCAACGTTTGATATAAGAGTATTGAAATGAGTTGCAGAAGAATAAGTTGGACTAAATTTATAAAATGAACCGGAAATTGCTTCCCAAATATAACCGAGTGACCATCCGGCTATAACAACATAAAAGGAAAGTATTATGAATCCAGCAAGTACACCTAAAAATCCTACACTAATCCAAAATTTTGATTTACTTAATTTTTTAAATGCACCTACCGGATTTCTTTGAGTTGTTCTGCCAAGTAGAATTTCACCTATTAAAACAGGTAAGCCGATAATTGCAATACATATTAAATAAACAAATATAAAAGCCGCACCGCCGTTTTCTCCGGCAATATACGGGAACTTCCAAATGTTTCCAAGACCAATTGCAGAGCCGGCAGCCGCTAAAATAAAACCAAACTTCGAACCCCAATTTTCACGTGCCATTTTTGTTTTTGCCATATTATCTCGGGTTTATTTTTTGGATTAATAACGATTTCTTTGTTAAAGAACACCAATTTAAATATTTTTTTTTAAAATTCAATGAGATTCTTTTGAAAATTACCAC